>JBILXX010000138.1:0-5476 GCA_044378095.1 Polaromonas sp. | reverse complement strand
CGAGAAGCGAGGGGGAATTGATGCGCTAACCCTGAGCCAGTGCCAAGCCAAGCTAAAAGTGCTTAAAATTTAAGCGCTAAGCGAGTTTGGGTGTTTGCTGATTTTTAATTCTGCAAGTCCCTCAAATGAAAAAGTAAACCTGTGAGTGGACGTACTTTATGGATTATCAAGAGCTTACACAAGCCAAATAAGTCACATAAATCAATGAGTTACAAGTTAAACCTAAACTGATTCACCATTCGTCACAGAACGCTCTGGAGTCTTACAAGGTTTGTAGGACAGTGCCTACAAAAACGACGTCCACGCTTGAAATTGCGACCAAATGCCACCATTTGATTTTTGCCAAATTTGACGCCATCGCTTTTGAGGGTTGGCGTTAATGAAGTTTTTTTGTTCGGCTGTGAGTAAAAACATTCACAAACTCAACCCATCCTATTGACGCCAACCATGTCCACCACTACCGCCTCTCCAAAACAAACCATGGCTTTCCAGGCCGAAGTCGCCCAACTGCTCAAGCTGGTCACGCATTCGCTGTATTCCAACCCTGAAATTTTCTTGCGCGAGCTGGTGTCCAACGCATCGGACGCTTGCGACAAGTTGCGATTTGAATCACTGAACAACGCGGCGCTGCTGGAATCTGACCCTGAACTGAAAGTGCGTATTACCTTTGACAAGGACGCCAAAACACTCACGATCACCGACAACGGCATTGGTCTGTCGGAGCAGGAAGCGATTGACAACCTGGGCACGATTGCCAAAAGCGGCACGCGCGACTTCATGGCCAGCCTGTCGGGCGACCAGAAAAATGATTCGCAGCTCATCGGTCAGTTCGGCGTGGGTTTTTATTCAGGCTTCATCGTGGCAGACCGCATCACGGTTGAAAGCCGCCGCGCGGGCTTGCCAGCAACCCAGGGTGTGCGTTGGTCCAGCGAAGGCACGGGCGAGTTTGAGGTGGCGCAAATCGAACGCTCTGACCGCGGCACGTCCATCACCCTGCACCTGAAAGACGATGCGCAAGAGTACCTCAATGCCTACAAGCTCAAAGGCGTGATCAACAAATACTCTGACCACATCTCGCTGCCCATCCTGATGGAAAAAGAAGAGTGGAAAGATGGCGAACTGATTTCCAGCACCGACCCCGAAGGCGGCAGGCAGCCGGGTGGCATGGTCAAGACGGGCGAATGGGAAACCGTCAACCAGGCCGCAGCGCTTTGGACACGCGCTAAAAAAGACATCACGCAAGAGCAGTACGACGAGTTTTACAAACAGATCAGCTACGACCAGCAAGCCCCACTGGCCAGCACCCACAACCGCGTCGAAGGCTCAACTGAGTACACGCAGCTGCTGTACATCCCCAGCAAAGCGCCGATGGACATGTTCAACCGCGACAAGGCGGCAGGTGTCAAGCTGTACGTCAAGCGCGTTTTCATCATGGACGACGCACAGGCTCTGATGCCGGTGTACTTGCGCTTTGTCAAAGGCGTGGTCGATTCCAGCGACTTGCCGCTGAATGTGTCACGCGAGCTGCTGCAGGAAAGCCGCGCCGTCAAAGCCATTCGTGAAGGCTGCACCAAGCGCGTGCTGGGCATGATTGAAGACCTGGCCAAGCACAACGTGTTGCCTGCACCCTCGGCGGATGGCGTGACCGACGTTGTCACCGACGAAGACAAAGCCCTGGTCGGCAAGTTCGACACCTTCTACGCCGAGTTTGGCGCGGTGCTCAAAGAAGGCCTGGGCGAAGACTTTGCCAACCGCGACCGCATCGCCAAACTGCTGCGCTTTGCGTCCTCAACAACCGACACCGCCACGGTCAGCTTTGCCGACTACAAAGCCCGCATGAAGGACGGCCAGGATGCGATTTACTACATCACCGCCGACACACTGGCCGCTGCCAAAAGCAGCCCGCAGCTGGAAATCTTCCGCAAAAAAGGCATTGAAGTGCTGCTGATGGCTGACCGTGTTGACGAGTGGGCATTGAACTACCTGCATGAGTTTGACGGCACACCCCTGCAGTCAGTTGCCAAGGGTGCGGTTGATTTGGGCAAGTTGCAGGACGAAGACGAAAAGAAAGCGGCTGAACTGGCGCAAACCGAGTTCAAACCCACGCTGGACAAGCTGAAAGAAGCGTTGAAGGACGTTGCCAGCGATGTGCGCGCCACCAGCCGCCTGGTGGACTCACCCGCCTGCCTGGTGGTGCAAGACGGCGACATGTCCACCCAGCTTGCCCGCATGCTCAAGCAGGCCGGTCAGGCCGTGCCTGAAGTCAAACCGATTCTGGAAGTCAATGCCGAGCACCCGCTGGTTAAAAAGCTGGTGGACTCTGCCAATTTTGACGATCTGGCGCACATCATTTTTGACCAGGCTTTGCTGGCCGAAGGCGGCATGCCTGCCGACCCTGCTGCCTACGTGAAACGGGTCAATGCGCTGCTGATCTGATGTATTGACGCAGGCTGGCAGGTCACGCCACCAGCGGCGCGGCCTGCATAGCCTCTGTCTGCTCCTCCAGCATATCGACCTGGCCTTTCCAGTAGTCACTGCTGCCAAACCACGGAAAGTTGATCGGAAAGATCGGGTCGTGCCAGCGCTGGGCTAGCCAGGCACTGTAGTGAATCAGCCTGAGTGTGCGTAGCGGCTCTATCAAGGCCAGCTCGCGGCGATCAAACTCGCGAAACTCTTCATAGCCATCCACCAGTGCGCCCAATTGCTGCAGGCATTGCGGGCGGTCACCCGACAACAGCATCCACAGGTCTTGCACGGCCGGGCCGCTGCGGGCGTCGTCCAGGTCCACAAAATGCGGGCCTGCGCCGGGCAAGCCTTCGGGCGTCCACAAAATATTGCCGGGGTGGCAGTCGCCGTGCAGGCGAATGTTTTGGATGTCGCCCACGCTTTCAAACACGGCGGTGGCGGTCTGCATCGCCTCTTCAAACGCTTTTAACCAGCGTGACTCCATGTCCAGCGGCAGGTACTTTCCAGACAGCAAAACTTCGCGTGAGGCATAGCCAAAGGTTTGCAAACTCAGCGCTGGCCGACTCGTGAAAGGTTTGGCACTGCCCACGGTGTGGATGCGCGCCAGAAAGCGGCCAATCCATTCAAGCACTTCAAAATTCTCAAGCTCAGGTCGCCTGCCACCACGACTGGGCGACACGCTAAACCCAAAACCCTTGTAATGATGCAGGGTTCGGCTGTGCAGTTGCAGCGCGCCCACCACCGGCACTTCTGCCGCCATCAGCTCGGCGGCAAAACTGTGCTCCTCCAGAATCTGCGCATCCGTCCATCGCTCTGGCCGGTAAAACTTGGCGACCACCACATCGCCCGCAGCACCCGCTTTGCCGACGCTGGCCTCCAGGTGGACCTGGTAAACCCGGTTTTCATAACTCGACAAAGCCATCAGCCGACCATCGCCATGCAGCCCCACGCTGGCCAGCGCGTCGAGCACCACGTCGGGGGTCAAGGTCTCGTAAGCGTGCAGGGAGGGTTCAGGCGCATGGGGTGAAGTCATGCCCTGATTGTCGCGGTCAGTGCGAAAGACCCTTGATTGCTATTTAATCAGGAGCTGCTTGCGCCCGTATTCATTGGCTTGGAGGCCTAAAAGACTCGTAAAAATGCCCGAAATCAGCCTCAAAACGTCAAAATTTGACCTGTGCGCGGGTCGTTGCTGCCTTTGAGTACTTGCTGGTAAACCACTTCAAACGTGTCAGTACCCTGGTGTTGCTGGGCAACCAGCCACGGCGCGTCGGCCTGGGTGGCTCTGGAGGTGAAGGCCTGCCAGGCGGCTACAAGTCTGTCTCTCAACCCGGCTGCGCCCCAGTCGGCGCTGCGCTTTTTGATCTGCGCTGGCGCAAAAAACAGGGTAGCGCGCACGCCGGGCAAGTCTTTGCCAGCGCCTTTGGCACCCAGCTGGTCAACGTGCGTGCCGCCAATCGAGCAGCTGTAGCTGAGGTTTGCAAACCGGCTGTGAATGCTGCGCCGCAAATCGGCGTTGCCTGCAAAGTCTATGTAGGCGCAAGGTGCGTCATCTGCAATCTGGTCCAGCTGGTCGTACGTCAAAACGCGGTGGTAGCAGCCCAGGCTTTCGCAAAACGCCACATTGCCTTGTGATGTCAAGCCAACGACCTCGATTCCGCTGCGCTGCGCCAGCTGAAAGGCCGTGCCATAGGCTGTTTTGCTGGACGCACTGGACAGCAGCAGCGTGTTTGCGCCAAAAAACTGGTTGTCTGCGAAAAAATCATCAATCAAAAACGATGTGACAAACAGTGGCCGCAGCAGCGCCTGAATGTCTTCGTTGTCGGCGTTGTACAGCGGGTCAGTGCGGCTGAAAACGTACTGGTTGTAAACCGGGTGTAGCTCGGCACGGTGGGGCGCTGCGTCGTAAAAACCGTGGTCATTGACTCTGGCGGGCTGCAGCGTGACATGGCTGGCCATCGGGTAGTAGCCATACAGGCGCTCACCCACAGCCACACCGTCGCAGCGGGACTCGCACACATCGGCAAAACCCCACACGGGGATGCTGCCCCCGGCTGCGTCTGGCGTGGGGAAAAACTTCCAGTAATTCATCGCATCACCAAACGCTGCGTAGGTGATGTTGTTGGCCGTGAAGGCAAAGCGCTGAACCCGAAGCCGTACTTCGCCGTCTTCGAGCGGAGAGGCTTGGGTGTTTGTAAAGCGGGTTTGGTGCAGGTCGCTTTTTAAAACCTGAAACCCGGTGATGGCGTGTGTGAGAGTCATGGCTTGTACGTTAAACCAGGCGGCCTGACTGTTCAACACAGTTGAGCCGCCTGGGTGACATCAGCGCATGAAGCTTTACTTCAAGGTAATGGTCACGTCAATGTTGCCGCGTGTGGCGTTGGAGTACGGGCAAACCTGGTGTGCGGCGTCAATCAGCGCTTGCGCAGCGGTGCGGTCCATGCCGGGCAGGGTGACGTCAAGACGGGCGGCAATGCCGTAGCCCGCCGGGATTTTGCCCAGGTCAACGCTGGCATCAATCGCCAGGCCGTCTGGCAGGGTGATTTTTTGCATGCCTGCCACGGCTTTGATGGCGCCGATGAAGCAGGCTGAATAACCAGCGGCAAACAGTTGCTCGGGATCTAAACATTGCTGGCAGGCAGACCTGATGTAACTCCGTACCATCTCACCGTCACGAAGACCTTGGGGTCAACGTGTGTTCGCCGATCGCTTACTGATGTGAGGATCTCGAAGGATGGGTGCCCCGTTTTGGTCGAATTTGTTTGCCATGGCAAAAACCCGGTCATTGATTTTTGCTTTGCCGCTGATGTGCGGATCTCCAGCGCTGATGTGAGGGTCGCCACGACCAATGTGAGGGTCGCCACGGCCGATGTGAGGGTCGCCACGGCCAATGTGAGGGTCGCCACGGCCAATGTGAGGGTCGCCACGGCCGATGTGAGGATCTTGAAGGATGGGTGCCCCGTTTTGGTCGAATTTGCTTGCCATGGCAAAAACGCGGTCATTGATTTTTGCT
>JBILXX010000068.1:0-20351 GCA_044378095.1 Polaromonas sp. | reverse complement strand
TAGCTTGGCTGAAATTTGCGGCTGTGCCGATTTGCCGCTGACAGCGGACTTGGTTGTAGTGCGGGGCATGTAACTCCTTTGGGGGAATGGTATGCCTCAAACACAAAATTTCTGACAGGCTCACAACAAACTGGCGGCGCTGATGTCTTGCGCCGGGTTGCTGCTGTTGAGCAAAGTGATCGGTTGCGCGCCAACTTCACTTGTATGCAGAGACAACACAGCACAGACCAGTGCCGTCGCGAGAACGCGATAAAAAGTGTTGAATGATGAATTGCCAGCGTATCGAATACACTTTGCAACCTGATTTTTAAGGTTTGTCATGAGTTTGAAATGCGGCATCGTTGGCCTGCCCAACGTCGGAAAATCCACCCTGTTCAACGCGCTGACCAAAGCGGGCATCGCGGCTGAAAACTATCCTTTTTGCACTATAGAGCCTAACGTGGGTATTGTGGAGGTTCCCGACGCGCGCCTAGACCAGTTAGCCGCTATCGTTAACCCGCAAAAAATACAAAAAGCGATTGTCGAGTTTGTCGATATTGCTGGTTTGGTCGCGGGCGCCAGCACGGGTGAGGGTTTGGGCAACAAGTTTTTGGCACATATTCGCGAGACCGATGCCACAGTGAACGTGGTGCGCTGCTTTGAGGACGACAACGTGATTCACGTGGCCGGCAAGGTGGATCCGATATCCGATATTGAGGTGATTCAAACCGAACTCTGCCTGGCCGATTTGGCGGCCGTTGAAAAGGCGCTACACCGGGTGACCAAGCTGGCGCGTTCGGGCGACAAGGAATCTGCCAAGCTGGTGGCGATTCTTGAAAAATGCCAAATTGCGCTGAACGAAGCCAAACCGGTACGCACGATTGAATTCAGTAAAGAAGAGCAGCCGCTCTTGCAACAGTTCTTTTTGATCACTGCCAAGCCAGCCATGTTTGTGGCCAATGTGGCTGAAGACGGATTTGAAAACAACCCGTACCTGGACCGTTTGACCGCTTACGCCAAGGCGCAAAACGCGCCGGTTGTGGCCATTTGCGCCAAGATGGAAGCCGAAATGGCTGACATGGAAGACGACGACAAGAAAATGTTCCTGGCCGAGATTGGCCAGAGCGAGCCTGGCCTGAACCGCCTGATCGTTGCCGCCTACAAGTTGCTGGGCCTGCAAACCTACTTCACTGCGGGTGTCAAAGAAGTCCGCGCCTGGACGATACATATTGGCGACACCGGCCCGCAAGCGGCCGGCGTGATTCATACCGACTTTGAAAAAGGCTACATCCGGGCGCAAACCATCGCATTTGACGACTACATCGCCTTCAAGGGCGAGCAGGGCGCGAAAGACGCGGGCAAGATGCGCAGTGAGGGCAAGGAATACGTTGTGAAAGACGGCGACGTGATGAATTTCTTGTTCTCAAGCTGAAAAGTGCTGTTCTTAAGCTATTTTCAGGTATAAAAGTGGCTTCCAGATCAATAAATACGGGCGTAAGCAGCTCCTTATTTAATAGCTATCAAGATGCTTGAACCCGTTCGTCTTGCCAAACGACTGGCTGAAATGTTGCCTTGCTCACGCAGCGAGGCTGAGCAGTACATCGAAGGCGGCTGGGTCACTGTCGATGGCGTGGTTGTTGAAGAGCCGCAGTTTCGGGTGTTGCACCAAAAAATCGAACTGTCAAAAGATGCCAGCCTGTTAGCACCCACTGCCGTCACGCTGCTGCTGCACAAGCCCGCCGGTTTTGAGGCTGACCTGAAGCAGGCAACACATTCGCTAGATGACCGCAGTGGGATCAAGCTGCTAAAAAAACATTTTGCGGCTGAACTGGTCACGCAACTTGCGTTGCCCGCCAGCGGACTGGTGGTGTTCACCGACGACTGGCGCGTGGCTCGCAAGCTGGTAGATGATGCAGCCACGCTGGAGCATGAACTGGTGGTTGAGGTTGAGGGCAACATCAAACCCGGCGGGCTGGAGCGCCTGAACCGCGTGGATCACGGCTTTACCTTCAATGGCAAACCGCTGCCACCTGCCAAAGTCAGCTGGCAAAGCGAGGCGCGCTTGCGCTTTGCGCTCAAAGGCGAGCAGCCTGGCCAGATTGCTTATTTTTGCGAGAGTGTTGGTTTGACGGTCACTGGCATGAAGCGCCTGCGAATTGGGCGGGTGGCATTGAGTGGCTTGCCCGCTGGGCATTGGCGCTATTTGTTGCCTATGGAGCGGTTTTAAAAGCCCCCCGGAAAAACCCAGATCAGGCTCGCTGTCATCATGAAGTAGCGCAAAAATTTGCCAATCGCCATGTAAAAAACGCAGGGCCAAAACGAAAACTTCAACCAGCCTGCAACTGCGCAGAGCGGGTCACCCACCACTGGCAGCCAAGACAGCAAACAGGCTTTGGGCCCCAGTTTTTCCAGCCACCTGACAGCGCGGCCGTGGTGTGAATCAGGTTTGTACTTGTCCACCACTTTGTGCGCACCATAACCCAGCCACCAGTCCAGAGCACCGCCCAGTGTGTTGCCCACAGTCGCTGTCAATATGGCAGGCCAAAAAAGTTCAGGGTTCAGCTTGACCAGGCCAAACACGACCGGCTCAGACCCCAGCGGCAACAGTGTGGCTGAAATAAAAGACACCACGAACACTGTGCTCAAACCGTATTCAGGTAACGACAGCAGTTCTATCAGGTGTTGTATCCAGGCTTGCATGTACGCACAAGTATAGGCAGGCAGATACGCTGCTTATCGTCAGCAAGATGCCTGTAAAGCCATCGGTAAGTCCGGCAAAGAAATTTATCTGCTGAAATTTTAGGCAGCTACAATGTGCCTTCTTTTTCAGCATCTCCTAAAATTCCACCCCATGTATATCGGCACCCATGCTTTGGCAAACAACGTGTTTGTTGCCCCCATGGCGGGCGTGACCGACAGGCCTTTTCGCATGCTGTGCAAAAAGCTGGGTGCTGGTTACGCGGTCAGTGAAATGGTCACCTCACGCCGCGACTTGTGGGACACACTGAAAACCTCACGCCGCGCCAACCATGATGGTGAGCCCGAGCCGATAGCAGTACAAATTGCCGGCACTGACGCCCAAATGATGGCCGACGCTGCCGCCTACAACATTGACCGTGGCGCACAAATCATCGACATCAACATGGGCTGCCCAGCCAAAAAAGTGTGCAACAAATGGGCGGGCTCTGCGTTGATGCAAGACGAGACGCTGGCGCTTGAGATTGTCCAGGCGGTGGTCCATGCCTGCGCACCGCGCAATGTGCCGGTCACCCTCAAGATGCGCACCGGCTGGGCTGCCAGCCAAAAAAACGCAGTAACGATCGCCCGTGCCGCACAAAGCGCTGGCATTGCGATGGTCACGGTGCATGGCCGCACCCGCGAGCAGGGCTACAAAGGCCTGGCTGAATACGACACGATTGCCGAAGTCAAAGCGGCATTAACGATTCCTGTGGTGGCCAATGGTGACATTACCAGCGGCGAGAAAGCGCGTGATGTGCTGGCCTACACCGGGGCTGATGCCGTAATGCTGGGCCGTGTCGCTCAGGGCAGGCCCTGGATTTTTCGCGAGGTCGTGCATTTTCTGGCGACTGGCACGCAGCTTGCACCGCCGTTGGTCATGGATGTCAAACGCCTGTTGCTGGACCACTTGCAAGACCACTACGAGCTGTATGGCGAGTTCACTGGCGTGCGCAGTGCACGCAAGCATATTGGCTGGTATGTGAAGACTTTGCCGGGTGGCGAGGCGTTCAGGGCGGAGATGAACATGCTGGTGGATGCCCAGGCCCAGCTGGGTGCGGTGAGTGATTTTTTTGATGGTTTGGGCAATGCGGCTGACCGTATCCCCGATGCGGTTCACTATAAAAATGACGAGGAAGAAAAAATGGAAGTGCAGACATGAGCAAAAAACAAATCGAAGAATGCATACGCACCAGCCTGGACGGTTACTTCAAAGACCTGCGCGGCACCGAGCCTGACCGCATGTACGACATGATGGTGCGGGTGGTTGAAAAGCCGCTGCTGGAGGTGGTGATGGAACAGGCCGCGCAAAACCAGTCACGTGCAGCCGAGTGGCTGGGACTGAACCGCAACACCCTGCGCAAAAAGCTGGTTGAGCACAAGCTGATCAAATAATTTTAAAAAAAGACAAGCCATGAACGCACTGATTTCCGTCTCTGACAAAACCGGCATCCTTGAATTTTCGCAAGCCTTGCACGCGCTGGGCATCAAGCTGTTGTCTACCGGCGGCACCGCCAAACTGCTGGCAGATGCCGGCTTGCCCGTGACAGAGGTGGCTGACCACACCGGTTTTCCTGAAATGCTCGATGGCCGGGTCAAAACGCTGCATCCCAAAATCCACGGTGGCCTGCTGGCGAGGCGCGATGTGCCTGAGCACATGGCGGCATTGAAAGAACACAGCATCTCGACCATTGATTTGCTGGTAGTCAATCTGTACCCGTTTGAAGCCACCGTCGCCAAGCCCGGCTGCACACTGGAAGACGCGATTGAAAACATCGACATTGGCGGCCCGGCCATGGTGCGTAGCGCTGCCAAAAACTGGAAAGACGTGGGCGTGCTGACTGACGCATCGCAGTACGCAGGCGTGCTGGCTGAATTGAAAGCCGACGGCAAGCTGACGGACAAAACCAAATTCTCTTTATCTGTTGCAGCGTTTAATCGCATCAGCCAGTATGACGGTGCCATCAGCGACTTTTTGTCCAGTATCCAGCCTGACGGCAGCCATTCACAGTTCCCGGCACAAACCAATGGGCGCTTTATCAAGCTGCAAGACCTGCGCTACGGCGAAAACGCGCACCAGCAAGCCGCGCTGTACCGCGACCTGTATCCCGCACCCGGCTCGCTTGTCATGTCCAGACAGTTGCAGGGCAAAGAGCTGAGCTACAACAACATTGCCGATGCCGATGCCGCCTGGGAATGCGTCAAGAGCTTTACCGAGGCAGCCTGCGTCATCGTCAAGCACGCCAACCCGTGCGGTGTGGCAGTTGGAAGCGATGCACTGCAGGCCTACAGCAAGGCCTTCAAGACTGACCCGACATCAGCCTTCGGCGGCATCATTGCCCTGAACTGTGCGCTGGACGAGCCGGCTGCGCGTGAAATCTCCAAACAGTTTGTCGAGGTGCTGATGGCGCCCAGCTTCACGCCCGAGGCGCTGGAGGTATTCAAGACCAAAGTCAATGTGCGGATTTTGCAGATTGACTTGCCCGTGAACGGACAAAGGGGCGCTGGTCGCAATGCAGTCGACATCAAGCGCGTCGGCTCGGGCCTTTTGATGCAAACCGCTGACAACCATGAACTCGCGCTTGCTGACCTGAAAGTCGTCAGCAAGCTGCAACCCACCGCTGCCCAGCTGCAAGACCTGCTGTTTGCCTGGAAAGTCGCCAAATACGTCAAGTCCAACGCCATCGTGTTCTGCAAGGACGGTATGACCATGGGCGTAGGTGCAGGTCAGATGAGCCGCCTGGACTCCGCCCGCATTGCCAGCATCAAGGCAGGGCACGCTAACCTGTCACTGACTGGCACCGCCGTGGCCAGCGATGCATTTTTCCCTTTCCGCGATGGCCTGGACGTGGTGGTCGACGCAGGTGCCAGCAGCGTGATTCAACCCGGCGGCTCAATGCGAGACCAGGAAGTGATTGACGCGGCCGATGAGCGCGGTGTGGTGATGGTACTGTCAGGCGTGCGTCATTTCAGGCATTAAGGCTGAATTGACGCTATAAAATCGGGAGCTTGTTGCGCCCGTATTTATTGGCTTTAAACCATATTTGACACATAAAAACAGCCTGAAAACACGATTTTCAGGCTGTTTTGCCGTGACAAGGGTCAAAAATCAGATCCAATGCGCCAGATTTTGGCGTCAAATAAGCCTCCAGGCCAATCAACACGTGCGCAAGCAGCTACTAAACATGTAGCGCTTAAATTTCAAAGACTGGCAAAGTACTGCGCCGCAGCATCCACTGTCGTCTCAATATCTGCCGCCGTATGCGCGGCGCTTACAAATCCGGCCTCATACAGCGCTGGTGCGTAGTACACGCCTTTGTCCAGCATGGCGTGAAAGAAGCGGTTAAACGCCGGGCTGTCGGTGGTCATGACGGTGGCGTAGTTTTGCGGCAATTGGTCAAACAGAAAAAAGCCGAACATGCCGCCTTCGCTGTCGCCACAGAAAGGGATGCCAGCTTTGCTGGCCGCCGCCGTCAGTCCTGTGACCAGGCTGGTTGTGCGTTCACTCAGCGCTTCGTAAAAGCCGGGTTTTTGCACCTCGCGCAAGGTTGCCAGGCCGCAGGCGGTCGCGACCGGATTGCCGGACAAGGTACCCGCCTGGTAGACCGCGCCCAGTGGCGCGAGCATTTCCATCACGGCTTTGCTGCCACCAAACGCTGCCAGCGGCATCCCGCCGCCAATCACTTTGCCCAAAGCCGTCATGTCGGGCTTGAAACCAGGAATCAGCTCAGCATACAGACTTTGCGCACCGCCCAGAGCGACCCTGAAGCCTGTCATGACCTCATCGAAAATCAGCAAGGCACCATATTGCGTACACAGTTCACGGCAGCGCTTCATGAAGGGCAGGCTGGCGCGTACAAAATTCATGTTGCCGCAGATCGGCTCCATCATGAGGCAAGCCAGGTCTTTGCCATGCAGGGCAAAACATTCTTCAAGTTGCGCCAGGTTGTTGTACTCCAGCACCAGTGTGTGCTGCACGGCTTCTGGGGGTACGCCTGCGCTGGTCGGGTTGCCGAAGGTGGCCAGACCGGACCCCGCCTTGACCAGCAACGCATCCGTATGGCCGTGGTAGCAGCCTTCAAACTTGATGATCTTGCTGCGGCCCGTCGCACCGCGCGCCAGGCGCAGGGCGCTCATGGCGGCCTCAGTGCCTGAGCTGACCAGGCGCACCATTTCTATTGATGGCACAAGCTTGACAATTTCTTCTGCCAGCTCAACTTCACGCTCCGTCGGTGCGCCAAAAGAAAAGCCGTCCATCATGGCTTTTTGGACAGACTCAATGACAGCAGGATGACCGTGACCCAGAATCATCGGGCCCCACGAGCCGATGTAGTCGATGTATCGCTTTCCGTCAGCATCCCAAAAATACGCGCCATGCGCGCGCTGCACAAAACGGGGTGTGCCGCCAACGGCCTTGAAAGCGCGAACGGGAGAGTTCACGCCGCCGGGGATCAGTTTTTTGGCGCGTTCAAACAGGATGTCATTGCGGGAGGTGGTCATGGTTATGGTCAGTGCTTGTTAAATTTTGGTGAATGATCGTCAATGTTTGGTGGTGCCGTGGGGCGGCATGTCAAAAAAAGTTCGTTGAACCGACATGGTTAAATCTGCATCATCGGTTGCCAGTGCATCATCAGACGTTTCGTCTGCACTGTCATCGGTTTGCGCCCAGAACATGCGGTCAGGCACTGTCTGCCCCATGCCCGGGTTAAAGCCCGCACTAAGAGACTGGTCCAGATAAGTCAACGCCTCAGCCGTGGCTGCCGCCAGATCGTGGCCATTGGCCAGCAAGGCGGTCAGTGCAGCAGACAGGGTGTCGCCTGCACCTGTAAATACCGCCTCAAAGCGCTCGAACTTTTCGCTGAACAAAATGGCTTGTGGCGTGGCCAGCGCGTTGTCGATGAATTGTTCAGGCAGCGGAATACCTGTGACCAGCGTGTAAGGCACACCGAGTTGTGCCGCAGCTTTCGCAATGTCTTTGGCCGATGGGTTGCGGTCGCCCGGCCAGTCGGGCAGCAGCCAGCGCCACAGCGTGCTGTGGTTACCCACCAAAATCGTGGTTTGCGGCAGCAGCAGTTCCCTGAAAGCATCCAGGTAGTTGTCAATCTTGTCTTCATCCCACCAGGCCAGGCTCGGCATGTAGGCAATGAGCGGCACTTCAGCATAGTCAGCGGCGATCTCGGCGACGGTGCTGATGTTTTCGGGGTTGCCCACAAAGCCAACCTTGATAGCGCTGACAGCCATATCTTCAAGTGCGGTACGAGCCTGTTCGCCGACGGCTTCTTCATCAAAACTGATGTGGTCGAAAATTTCCGCAGTGTCACGCAGATAAGCCCCCGTGACGATGACCAATGCGTGGCCACCGGCAGATGAAATCGCCATGACGTCGGCTGTCAAGCCGCCCGCGCCACTCGGGTCGCTGGCATTGAAGGTCATCACGCACACAGGTGCGTCTTCGACGTCGGGCGGTGACATTTCAGGAATAGGTACAGTCGGGGTGCTGGGGTTTGCCATAGGCAATGATTTTGCCTGTGAGCGAAATAGCAACGCGGCATAGATACAATTACTTGCATTCTATGTGAAGGCAACTTAAGCTGGGACTAACGAATGACTTGGATGTGTTTGATTTGTGGATGGATATACGACGAGACGACTGGCTCGCCTGAAGAAGGTATTGCTGCTGGTACGGCTTGGGCACAAGTGCCGATGAACTGGACTTGCCCTGAGTGCGGCGCACGCAAGGAAGATTTTGAGATGGTTCAAATCTGACGCCAAACTTCGGCAGACTTATCAGTGACTCACTCTGACACCACAATCGCTTGCTATCTGATCCACAGTTAAAGGCGAATATGCAAGAACTACAGGAGTTATTGAAGTGAGTACTCCAAGTTCAGGACTCAAAGTCCTTGTCATCGACGACAGCAACACCATCCGGCGCAGCGCCGAGATTTTTTTGAAGCAGGGTGGCCACGAAGTGCTGCTGGCTGAAGATGGCTTTGATGCGCTGGCCAAAGTCAACGACTACCAGCCCAACCTTATTTTTTGTGACATCCTGATGCCCCGCCTGGATGGCTACCAGACTTGTGCCATCATCAAACGCAATGCCAAGTTTTCTGATGTCCCCATCGTCATGCTGTCATCCAAAGATGGCGTGTTCGACAAAGCCAGAGGCCGCATGGTCGGCTCACAAGACTATTTGACCAAACCTTTTACCAAAGACCAACTGCTGCAAACAGTCACCGAACTAGGCAGCGCCAAACATGGAGTTACGCAATGACAATCACCAAAATTCTGGTCGTGGACGATTCAAAAACTGAATTGATGTTTATGACCGACTTGTTAGGCAAGAAAGGCTTCAGCGTGAAGACCGCCGAGAACGCCGAAGACGCCTTTCGTCGCCTGGCTGAAGATAAACCCGACCTGATTTTGATGGACGTGGTGATGCCGGGTCAAAATGGTTTTCAATTAACCCGAGCCATTTCACGCGACCCGCTTTACTCAGACATCCCGATCTTCATGTGTACCAGTAAAAACCAGGAAACCGACCGCGTTTGGGGAATGCGTCAGGGCGCGCGTGACTACATCACCAAACCAGTCAACGCTGAAGAGTTGATGGCCAAAATCAGCGCCTTGGGCTAAAGCCCAAGCCCTCATTCAATCACTGACACATGGCGAACAGACAAGCAATTCGAGAACTCCAAACCCGTCTGGCAGACAGGCTTCAGATCGCACGTACCCAGGGTGTGGCGCCCTCGTGGCTGGCAGTAGAGGCCAGCGGGAAAAAGTATTTGTTCCCCATGACGCAAGCCGGCGAGATTTTCCCATGGGTTGCGACACAGGCTGTGCCTTACACGCAAAGCTGGTTTTTAGGCGTAGCCAATTTGCGCGGCGGCTTGTTTGGCGTGGTTGATCTGGCCAGTTATGTGTCCGGCCAAAGCGTCACCGCGAAGACCGAGTTTGCAATGAAAGAGTCACGTCTGGTCGCGCTGAACAGCGCGCTGGACATCAATTGCGCCTTGCTGATTGACCGCCTGGCCGGGCTGCGCAATCAGGAGGCATTCATTGACTTTTCTGATAAAGCGCCTGATGCACCCGATTTTTTTGGCAACCAGTACATTGATCAGTCGGGTCAGTCCTGGCAAGAAATCAATCTTCAGTTGCTGGCTCAGCGAGCGCACTTTTTGACCATCAGCGCCTAGCGCCTACAAGTTTTTCCAGAGGGCTCATCATGTCGTTAATCGAAAAAATCCAAAACCTGTTCAAACCCAAAAACAAGCCGCCAGAAGACAGCATGGACATGGCTTCTGTCGGCATGCCAGTGGATCCGTTTGCAACTGGCGCGATGAATGCTGCGGGTGCTGGTCAATCATCAGAGGCCACCGCCAACCTGATGGCCAGGCAAGCCGAAGCTGAAAATGAACCTTTCGCGCCCAGCATGATGTCCAATGAAGACGCGCCTGTGGTGCCTGAGGCCAACCCTGACCTCCTCACGCTGCCGATTCTGGGTAGCAAAACCATTGCAGAACACCAGCGAACATTGCTGTTGATGCTGGGTTTGTCGGTGCTTGTGCTGGCTGTGGTGGCTTACCGGGCACTGAATCAGGCTGACACCATCACGCGCCAAATTACCGCAACGGGTGAGTCGTTGATGCAGTCACAACGTCTGGCCAAATCAGTCTCTCAAGCTTTGGTGGGTAGTGCCCAGGCATTCCCTGACGTGAAGGAAAGCGCTTCAGTGCTGGCCAAATCGGTGCGCGCCTTGAAGTCCGGTGACGAAAGCATAAATGTGGCGGCAGTTGAGGGTGACTTGCAGTCTGACGCTGAAAAAGTCATGCCGCTGATGGAGCGTGCCGAGAAAAATGCGGCAACCGTCATGAGCCAGCAGGCCATTTTGACCCAGGTGGGTGCAGCGTTGCGTACCATTAACCGCCAGTCATCAGACCTGCTTGAAATTGCTGAAACCGTTTCGTCTCTCAAGCTTCAGCAAAACGCCGCACCGGCTGAAATTTCTGCATCCGGTCAGCTGGTGATGTTGACCCAGCGTATTGGTAAATCTGCCAACGAGTTTTTGACGCTGGAGGGTGTAAGCCCGGAGGCTGTGTTCTTGCTGGGTAAAGATTTGAACTCCTTCAAGGAAATTGCCCAAGGCTTGCAGGAAGGCAGTCCCGAGTTGCGACTGGCTGGCTCCAAAGATCCACAAACCCGCGAGCGGCTGGAAGCACTCATGGCGCTGTACGAGCAAACACGTGTTCAAGCCGGTGCTATTTTGGGTAACTTGCAGGGCTTGGTGTCAGCGCGCGAAGCGCAAGCGTCCATCATTTCAGACAGCGAGCCGCTGCGCCGAACCCTTGAAGAGCTGCAAGGACAGTTGACATCGCAATCAGGTCTGGGCACGGGCTCTGTTGCGGCGCTGATCGCTGCGGCCTTGTTTGGTCTGCTTTGCGCTGTGGGTATTGCGCGTATTCAGCTGCAAGACAGTCGCCAGCGTCAAGGGGTCGCTGAAAAGCGTCAACTTGAAGCGCGTGGACTGGAGCAGGACGCCAAACGCGTCAATGACGCCAACCAGGCCGCCATTTTGCGATTGATGAATGAGTTGCAAACCGTTGCTGAGGGCGACTTGACCCAGGAAGCAACCGTGACAGAAGACATTACCGGCGCTATTGCGGACTCGGTGAACTACACGGTTGAGGAATTGCGACAGCTGGTAGGCAACGTCCAGAACACGGCAACACGGGTTGCGCAAACCACGGCCCAGGTGGAAAGCACATCAACAGAACTGCTCGCAGCATCCACAGAGCAGTTGCGCGAGATTCGTGAAACGGGTCAGTCGGTGCTCGACATGGCATCGCGAATCAACGACGTGTCAACCCAGGCGCAAGAATCATCCCAGGTGGCGCGTCAATCACTGACGGCTGCCGAGTCAGGCTTGCAGGCTGTGCAGAACGCCATCGGCGGTATGAACTCGATTCGTGACCAGATCCAGGAAACTTCCAAACGAATCAAGCGGCTGGGTGAATCGTCTCAAGAGATTGGCGAGATCACCGAGCTGATTTCAGACATTACCGAACAGACCAACGTATTGGCGCTGAACGCCGCTATTCAGGCAGCGTCAGCGGGTGAAGCCGGGCGAGGCTTCTCGGTGGTTGCAGAGGAGGTGCAGCGGCTGGCCGAACGATCTGGCGATGCTACCCGGCAGATTTCGGCGCTGGTAAAGGCGATTCAAACCGATACCCAGGATGCGGTAGCCGCTATGGAGCGCTCCACGCAGGGTGTGGTCGAAGGAGCCAAACTGTCTGACAGCGCGGGTACCGCTCTGTCAGAAATTGACAGTGTGTCACGCCGACTGGCTGAACTGATTGAGCAGATTTCAAAATCTGCGACTCGTGAGGCCGCATCTGCCAACGTGGTGGCCGACAACATCCAGCACATTTTTGCGGTGACTGAGCAAACTGGAGAAGGTACACGCTCCACAGCCACCCAGGTGCGCGAACTGTCACGCATGGCTGAAGAGCTGCGTCAGTCAGTGTCACGGTTCAAGATTGCTTGACCTCGGCAGTTCCTTTTTGAGATCAACGTATTTCTGAACCGGCCCATCATTTATGCAAGCCCATGACCTGACTCCAACCGCTGCTGACATTGATGTTGGTGTCAACGATCTGGGTCCGTTGGCCTGGGTACTTGATGAGCTGCGCAAATCGCTCGACGGCTCAGCCAAGGCGCTCAAGCGTTTTGTCCGGGAGGCAGAAGCAGCCAAGGGCTCCGACCTGGCAGCCCTGGATGCCAGCCAGCTGCGTATTGCACGCCAGCAACTGCATCAGGCTGTGGGTGCGCTGGAGATGGTAGGGCTGGCTGGCCCCGCAATGGTGCTCCGGGCGTTGGAGGCGGCAGTCCAGAAATTTGTTGAAAAGCCCGAGCAATGCAGCCAGGATGCGGCTACCAAAATTGAAAACGCCAGTTTCGCTTTGACTGAATACCTGGAAGGTGTGCTGGCTGACAAGCCTGTGTCTCCCGTGTCACTTTTCCCCCAATATCGCCATGTGCAGGAACTGGTCAAAGCTGACCGCATTCACCCTGCTGACTTGTGGCCGATGGACTGGCGCTGGCTGGAGCCTGAACTGAGCACCAAGCCAGAGCCGCGCAACTACGACACCCAATCGCGAACGACTTTCGACCAGTCGGTGTTGCAAATCATGAAGGGCCAGGCACCTCTGGCAGCCACTGGCCTGAAAGATTTGAGCCTTGGGTTTTCAGCCCGGCAGGCAGACCGTCAGCCCAGAATTTTCTGGAAAATTGCTGCCGCTTATTTTGAGGCACTGGAGCACGGCCTGTTGCCGTCAGATATATATGTGCGGCGCGCCTCATCGCGCGTGCTGTTGCAATATGCCAGCTTGAGCAAGGGCGATGCGGGCATTTCTGATCGGCTGGCGCAAGACCTGCTTTTCTTTTGCTCTCAGGCTGGCGCGTCATCAACATCTACGCCAGTGTTGTCAGCCGTGCGTGCTGCGTATGGTTTGGCGCGGTTCAAGGCCGTGGATTATGAGGCGGTGCTGTTTGGCCGCTTTGATCCTGCTTTGCTGGCGCAAGCGCGCAAGCGGATTGCGTCTGCCAAAGAAACCTGGTCGGCGCTGTCGGCTGGGGACCTCAACAAATTCAAGATGGTGGTAGACCAGTTCAGTCTGGTCACCGATTCGCTGGTCAAGCTGCATCCACCGAGCGAGCCATTGGCTCATGCGTTGACCCGTGCGATTGATATGACGGCGCGTTCCGGTCTGCCGCCACCGATTGAGCTGGCCATGGAAGTGGCTACTTCTGTGCTATATCTTGAAGCCGCATTTGACGATCTCGATCCCAGCGATGCGCAGCTTGCGGCGCATACAAAACATTTGGCCGAACGCCTCGAGACTGTCAAAAACGGCGGTGTCGCCCAGCCCCTCGAATCGTGGATGGAAGACCTCTATCGGCGTGTCAGTGACAAACAGACCATGGGCAGTGTGGTGGGTGAGTTGAGGGTGTCGCTTGGCGAGCTTGAAAAATCCCTTGATATTTTCTTTCGCAACCCGAGCGACAAAGCAGTGCTCGCCGGCGTTCCTGGGCAGTTGGCGCAGATGCGCGGCGTGCTATCGGTGCTGGGACTGGACCAGGCTTCGCAGGCTGTCATGCGAATGCGTGATAGCGTCGAGCAAATGCTGGAGACCGAAATTGACGAGCAACGTGCTCGCGCAGCCGGGACTTTCGATCAATTGGGCAACAACTTGGGCGCGCTGAGCTTTTTGATTGACATGCTCAACTACCAGCCGGCACTGGCCAAAAAGCTCTTTGTTTACGACGACGTCAAGGGCGAACTCAAACCGCTGATGGGTCGTGCCGAGAAATCCTTCAATACCGGTGCTGCCCATGAGGCGCCAGGTCAGACCATCTCCCAGGAAGTGACTTCATTGGTGCAGGATGCCGGATCCGGGGCATCGGGCGACGCGCTCGGCATCAAGCTCAATACGCTGGCGACTCACGCTGCTTTGGCGGGTCAGTCGGTGTTGGCTCAAGCTGCACATGATGCTTCTCTGGCCGTGTCAGGGCATGACATTGAGGCCACCGCATCCGCACTGAACACACTTGCCACGACGGTTGCGCCTGCTGCTGTCAGCCCTGCCAGCCAGGTTGTGGAAGTTGACTTTGAAGAAGACGATTTGCGCGACATTTTTCTGGAAGAAGCCAGAGAAGTTGCCGTCAATGGTCTGGAGGCTGTGCGCCTGTTGGGGACGGACCCCGGCGATATCAATCAGTTGACGGTTTTGCGGCGTGTTTTTCACACCCTCAAGGGCAGCTCTCGTATGGTGGGGCTCAATGAGTTTGGTGAAGCCGCTTGGTCCATGGAGCAGTTGTTTAACGGCTGGCTGGCAGATCAAAAACCAGCCAGTGATGATTTGCTGAGTTTGTCGGGCGACAGCCTGGCTGGCTTTTCACGCTGGATCGAGGACATTGCGGCAAACAGTGATAGCGCCTGGGTTGCGTCTGCATTTCGCACCAGTGCTGAGGCCATGCGAACCGAAGGCCGGCTCAGCCCGCTTGTTTTACCGCAGCCGTTGCAAGTTGCTGAGGTTGAACCTGCCAGTTCATCAACAGAGGCTGATGTTGACTTCGACTTTTTTGCTCTGGCCGATGCGCCTGCGACTGAAGGGGCCGCCTTAGATGGATTGACGTCGCCTGCACCCTCTCCCGAGCCTGACATGCTCAGTATTGACGGCATTGACTTTGACAGCCTGTCAGCAATTTCAGGCATTCAACAGACGCCATCTGCAACTGCTGATGCTGCAACTGGCGAGCTTCATGAAATGGAAGCCCTGCAAAAGCAGCTCGAAGAATTTGAGGCCCAGTCACTTGCTGCCTCTGCAGATGGAGAGGCATTGCCATCAGGATTTGTTGATATTGTCGACATGTCTGCAGATGACTTTCAGGCCGAATTCTTGACCCAGGCAGTCCCAACGCAAGTAACGAATGCATCGCCAGTACCTGTTCAGCCTGTCGCTGATTTTGAGTTGCCTGATCTGGACATTGAGGAGCCCGCCCTGACGCAGGAACTTGATGTGATGTCGGCGAAGGAAATGGATGGGTCTGAAAATACGAATCCTGCCGACGATGAGCAAGTCAAGGTCATTGGCGATTTGCGAATTGGTATCCCGCTGTACAACGTCTACCTCAATGAGGCTGACGAATGGTCGCGCCGGCTGCTGGCGGAGTTGTCTGAATGGGCTATGGAGCGAAGCCTTCCTGTCGGTGACTCTGCGGTGGCGTTTGCCCATTCATTGGCGGGCAGTTCTGCGACTGTAGGCTTCAATTCACTGTCAGAAATTGCGCGTGCACTAGAAGATGCGTTGCAGCTGTCGCAAACGCATTATTCAAATGTTGCTGTAGCACAGTATGCAGCTGTGTTCGTCAACGCGGCTGAGGACATCAGGCGTCTGTTGCACCAGTTTGCGGCGGGTTTTCTGAAGGAAGCCGATCCGGCATTGCTGTCGCAACTGCGCGCACTGGAGTTTCCTGATGCAGATCCTGAAGCCGATTCAATGTCTGATGTTGCTGATCTGGACATGGACTTTGACATGCCCGCTTTGGTGGCGCAAGTGCCAGCAGAAGCACCAAAATCTGAAACTGCAAAGTCCTTGTTAGAGCCCAAGGTCAATCCGCCTGTTGCCGTCGATTTAGCTCATATTCCAACGGTTGCGCCTGCCGCAACCACTTTCGCAGCCGTTGTTGCAGTTGCCAGTTTGGCTGCACTCCCCGAGGTGGCTGCACAAAATGCGCCTGCGCCCAGTGCGACTTCGGTTGCCTTTCAAACAGATGACGTTGGCGGCGATGGCGATGAGGATATTGATGCAGTCGACGCGATTGATGCCGAACTCTTCCCGATTTTTGACGAGGAAGCGACTGAGCTTATGCCCGAATTGGGTGGTGCACTGCGCCAGTGGTCGGCCCGCCCTGACAACCTCGGCGCGCGCATGGAAGTGCTGCGTGCGTTGCACACCCTCAAAGGCAGCGCTCGGCTGGCGGGCGCGCTGCGCCTGGGTGAGATGGCGCACAAGATCGAATCAGAGATTGAATTTCTGGGGACTGACGCTGCCGCCAGCCAGGATTTTGAGCCCTTGCTGAACCGCTTCGACGCGATGCAGCATGCGCTGGATGTGCTGCGCCAGGCTGATGCAGTGCATGAAACTTCCAGCTTACCAACCGCGCCTGCTGCAACATCTGCGTCGACCGTCTCGGCGCCTGTCAGCACAAATGCACCAACCGATGAGCTGCCTGACGTCTCGTCAGTAACGCAAGACGCTGTCGAAAGCGCTGAAACCGCTGTTGCCCGTGCAGTGGTAGGCAAAGCCATGATTCCTGCGCCGCAAACCATGGCCATGCAACCGCTGCGGCAAGCGGCTACTGCCTCAATTCGCGTGCGCTCCCAGTTGCTGGACCGCATGGTGAATCAGGCGGGCGAGGTCATGATCACCCGGTCGCGCCTGGAAGTTGAACTTAACCAATTGCGCGGCTCACTGGGCGACATGAGCGACAACTTGAATCGATTGCGCCAGCACTTGCGCGACATTGAATTGCAGGCCGAAACCCAGATGCAGTCACGCCTGGCGCAAGCCAAAGAACTGCAAGCTGGTTTTGACCCGCTTGAGTTTGACCGTTTTACCCGCGTACAGGAACTCACCCGCATGATGGCCGAGTCGGTCAACGACGTGGCGACTGTGCAGCGCACCTTGCAGCGCACGGTAGAGGCAACCGAAGACGACCTGGTGGCCCAAGCTCGCCAGACACGTGAATTGCAGCGTGACCTGCTTAAAACCCGAATGGTGGAGTTTGAGGGTATCTCTGACCGTCTCTACCGCGTTGTGCGACTGGCGTCAAAAGAAACTGGCAAGCAGGTCAAACTCGACTTGCTGGGCGACACGATTGAGATGGACCGCGGCATGCTGGACCGCATGACGCCCGCGTTTGAGCACCTGCTGCGCAACTGCGTGGCGCACGGTATTGAGAGCCCGGCGGTACGCAGCGCGGCGGGTAAAGATGCCGCAGGCTTGATCACGGTGGAATTGCGCCAGGAAGGCAACGACGTGTCGGTCGAGTTTCGAGATGACGGCGCGGGGCTTGACTTGAAGCGCATCCGGGAAAAGGCCATCAGCTCAGGCCTGATCAGCGCCGACCAGCCCATCGATGACCAGCAAGCGGCCAATCTGATTTTCATGCCCGGTTTTTCAACGGCAACGCAAGTCACTGAACTGTCAGGGCGCGGTATCGGCATGGATGTGGTTCGCTCTGAAGTCAACGGCGTGGGCGGCAGGATTGAGACCGCCACCACCTTTGGCCAAGGCACGCAGTTCAAACTTGTGCTGCCGTTGACCACCGCCGTGACGCAGGTGGTGATGATTCGCAGCGGCAACCTGTCGGTGGGCGTGCCTGCCAACGTGGTTGAAACGGTTCGCCGCACAACCGCCAAAGATTTGCAGCAGGCCTACAACACCGGCACACTGGATGTTGGCGGTGAGGCCGTGCCTTTCTTCTGGTCTGGCGCTTTGCTCCAGGCCTCGGCTCAGAGTGCTGAAACTCAGGTTAAAAACTCGTCGGTGGTGATCTTCCGAAGCGCAGCTCAGCGCGTGGCCTTGCACGTTGACGAGGTGCTGGGTAACCAGGAGGTGGTGGTTAAAAACCTGGGGCCGCAACTGTCGCGTCTGCCGGGTCTGGCGGGCATGTCGGTGTTGGCATCCGGCGCTGTGGTGCTGATTTACAACCCGGTAGCGCTGGCTTCTGTGTACGGTATTCAGGCCCGTGCCTTGAGCGGCGACAGTGCGGAGCCGCACATGCTGGAAGCCGCAGGCGGTGACGCTGCGCCAGTGCTGGTAGCCGCCGCACCCCAGATTCCGCTGGTCATGGTGGTTGACGATTCCATCACCGTGCGCCGCGTGACGCAACGCCTGCTTCAGCGCGAAGGCTACCGCGTCGTGCTGGCGGCTGATGGTCTGCAGGCACTTGAACGCTTGCAGGAAGAGCGGCCATCGGTGGTGCTGTCAGACATTGAAATGCCGCGCATGGACGGGTTCGACCTGGCGCGCAACATTCGCGGCGATGTGCGCCTGAAGGACCTGCCGATTGTCATGATCACCTCGCGCATTGCTGAAAAGCACCGTGAATACGCCAAAGAACTTGGTGTGGACCACTATCTGGGCAAGCCGTATCCTGAAGAAGAGCTGATGAGTCTGGTGCGGCACTATTGCAGCGCTGAGGCCACTGTTTAATTCCATTTCCAAATCATCCGTGCAATTTGTCGGCTTCGCTAGCCGTACGTTTGTACTGTCGTCGCTTCGCCTTCGCGTTCACGAATGATGTGGAAACGGAATAACTGGCTCCGGGTCATTTTCGAAGCTGTTTTCATGTTTTTTAGGCGTCTAAACGGCCTCTAAGCCAATAAATACGGGTGCAAAAAGCTCCTGAAATGATAGCTATTGTCGGCTGCCTGCCTTACCCCTTTTTCACCACCGCATAGCGATGCAGCGTCCTGGCTCTGGCTTCGTCATGTTTGACGACCGGATACGGATAGGTTTTACCCAGTTCAACGCCCGCCGCCATCAATTCCAGCGGCGCAGCCAGCCACGGCGCATGAATGGCCTTGTTGGGCAGCTTGGCCAACTGCGGCAGGTAGCGGCGAATAAACTTGCCTTCACCATCAAACTTTTCACTCTGGCTGGTCGGGTTAAAGATTCTGAAATAGGGCTGCGCGTCACAGCCGCTGCTGGACGCCCACTGCCAGCCGCCGTTGTTCGATGCCAAGTCAAAGTCGTTGAGATGCTGCGCAAAGTAGCGCTCGCCCCAGCGCCAGTCCAGGCCCAGGTCTTTGGTTAAAAAGCTGGCCACTACCATGCGCAGGCGGTTGTGCATGTAGCCGGTCTGGTTGATTTGTGCCATGGCGGCATCGACCAGCGGGTAACCGGTATGGCCCTCGCACCAGGCTGCAAACAGGGCTAAGGCGTCATCACCGCCATCCCATTGAATCCTGTCGTATTCAGCCTTGAAAGCATCCATGGCGGCATGTGGAAAGTTGGCCAGAATCTGGGCATAAAAATCGCGCCAGATCAACTCGCTGAGCCACACTGCCGCCCCCTCACTGCCTGCGCGTTGCTGCTTTAATCCGCTACTTGCCAGTTGCCGAATCGACACCGTGCCAAAACGCAAGTGCACACCCAGATAACTCGGCCCCTTGACAGCCGGGAAGTTGCGCGTTTCGCCGTAGTCGTCCATGCGGGTCAAAAACTCGTCAAACAGTTGCGCACCCCCCGTGGCACCTGTCGGAATCTTCAGGCTGTGCAGATTGGTCGTCTCAAACCCGATGGCCTGAAGGCTGGGTACACCTTGCTGGTGGCTGGCGGGCAAGGGCGCAAGGGCGGCTGCGTAGGTGTCAATGGGGTAAGGTTTTAAATAGTAGGCATCAACCTTTTTGAGCCATGCATTTTTGTACGGCGTGAACACGCTGTAAGGCTTACTGGCCAGCGTCAACACCTCAGCCCGCTCAAAAATCACATGGTCCTTGAACGTGTGAAACGCCGTGTTTTGCGCCTGTAGCAGGGCTTGTACCTTGGCATCTCTGGCAAGAGCCAGAGGTTCATAGTCGTGGTTGGTAAAAACGGCGTCAATTTTGAGTTGCTGGCAAAGCGCCGGTATGGCGTCACTGGCCACGTCGTGCTGCACGATCAAACCTGCGCCTTTTGTCTTGTATTGGGCCGCCAGGCCTTGCAGTTGTTCGTTTAACTCTGTGATGGCTTCCCAGATAAATTCCACACGCCTGTCCTGCCTGGGTAAGCTGCTTAGGATCTCCCGGTCAAACACAAAAATGCAATGCACCTGCTGACAGCTTTTCAGGGCATGGTGCAGGGCGGCGTTGTCAAAGGCACGCAAGTCGCGCCTGAACCACATCAGGCCAGTGGGGTATTTTTTTTGCATGGAGCGATGGTAGTCAAACTCTTGAAGCAACTTTTCATTGTGTCAGCAGTAAATAGAACTGTCCGGTTTTAGAGCAAATAGATTGTCCGCTTTTTCTATTTTGTTTGCGATGACTGCAAAGCTGCGTAGGGCGTAGCCCGAAGCGGCTTTGCAGCCAT
>JBILXX010000137.1:0-5597 GCA_044378095.1 Polaromonas sp. | reverse complement strand
CCTCCGGCGGCCTGGCAGGGGCCTCTTTGAAAAGAAAAAATCCAAAAACCTTCAAACCTCAGCTAACATCCAATCCGCTTCACACACAGAAATTCAGACACTCCCATACCCTGAAACTTATTTGCAATTGCTTCTCCTTGAATAACCTCTAATTGGAGGCCGGCTTACGAAGGTCGAATAATCGTGTTGAGTCTACGGTATTGTTTTGCGACATCTAAAGTTTTCCCGACGAGCTCATGTAAATGCTCTCGCGCTACCTGATTCCGAAAATGCAGCTTCAAAGTAGTCCGAGTGGCCGAAGTCAGCTTCACCGCATCAGCCATCGTCACCCGCCCATTCCCGTCATTACGCACAGAAATTGCGAAAGGACGTTGCAGCGGAGCCCCACTAATTAGTTCATTTGCCCGGTCGCATGTCCGGTGCGGGCGTGGTGGGTACCCCTTGGTCAAGCGCAGCCTGGTGCTGTATCTGCAAAGCGCGTTGAAAAGCGGGGCGCTGTTCCATTCGCTGATGGTAGTTGCGCACCGCCTGAGGGAATTGCATCGCCAGGCCGAGGTAGCTGGCCAGCATGAGGGCGTAGTGGACTGACACATCGGCAGCCGTGAAGCGGCCCGCGCAGAGAAACGCCTGCTGTTGCAGGGCTGCATCAATGGCTTTCAGGCGTGCCAGAAACCAGCGGCTGTAGTCGTCCGCGACCTGGGGCTGCTTGCGTTCCTCGGGTTCGAAGTGCGTGTAGCGCAGCACCAGGGTCTGCGGAAAGGTCAGCGTGGCTTCGCCCATGTGCAGCCAGTTCAGGTAGCTGCCGTAGGCTGGATCTGTCACGGGCACATCGAGTTGGGCGGGGCTGTGACGGGCCGCAAGGTATTGGCACATCGCAGCAGATTCGGTCATGCGGATCTCGCCCTCAACCAGCAGGGGCACCGTACCGAGCGGGTTGTCTGCCAGGAAATGGCGGGCCAGCGCGCGCGGCGGAAACGGCAGCATGCGCAGCGTGTAGGGCAGACCCAGTTCTTCAAGCATCCACAAAGGTCGAAACGATCGGGCACTGACGCAGTGATAAAGGGTGATCATGTGCGTAGTCTAGAGCTCCGGAACAAAGCCCCGATTCCCCCATGATTGAGCGAACGGCGGGCTGCTGACAAAATGCGGGTGCATGGTCGGTGTGTATTGAAGCAACCGTACCCGACATGTTCAGTCATCCTGCTGCGCTCAACCAAGGCTTATTGCCAACATGACCCCAACCCAAAACCTCGCCCTCATCATCGGCGCCAACGGCGGCCTGGGCGCTGCCTTGCTGTCGCAACTTGAAGGTGACGCCAACTACACCCAGGCCATTGGCCTGAGCCGCAGCACGCAAGTTAGCGTTAACTACGGTGATGAAACCAGCATCGCCAAAGCGGCTGCCCACATCGCTGACCTGTGCAAAACCACCAACCTTCAATTGCGCCTGCTGGTCGTCGCCACAGGCTTTTTGCATGGCGAAGCGGGCCAGCCGGAGCGCAGTTTTACCCATCTGGATGCGGCGTACCTGCAGCACGTCTTCAACATCAACACCCTGGGCCCGGCGCTGGTGATGAAGCATTTTTTGCCGCTGCTGCCCAAAACCGGGCGCTGCGTGGCGGGTTTCATCTCTGCCAAAGTGGGCAGCATCAGCGACAACGCGCTGGGTGGCTGGTACGGCTACCGGGCGTCCAAAGCGGCGCTGAACCAGCTGGTCAAAACCGCGTCGATTGAGATGACCCGGCGCAACAAAGACAGCATTTGCGTCAGCCTGCACCCCGGCACGGTGGCCACTGCCCTGAGTGAGCCGTTTGCCAAGACGGGGCTGGCTGTGCGGCCCGCGACTGAGGCGGCGGGCGACCTGCTGGCTGTGCTGGCGGGCTTAACTGCGGCAGACACGGGCTGTTTGATGGACTACAAGGGTCAAAAACTGCCTTTTTAAGGTGTTTTGCCCTGTTTTCAAGTGTCAAATTGGCCTTAAAGCCAATGAATACGGGCGCAAGCAGCTCCTGAATCTATAGCGTTTGCCGGGCTGCATCTGCCATGCGCTACAGCCTGCAGAAACTGTCAAATTCAGCCATTAAGATCATGGCAACAATCGCGGGCGTTTTGCTTGAGCGACAACATAACAAGCTTCATCCAAAAGCCTCACAGCGCGCCATGCACCTCACCATTTTCGACACGCCTATCGTCAACACCTTGCTGCGCGGGCTGTCTATCGCCTTCCTCAAGCTCACAGGCTGGAAAGTTGTTGGCAAATTGCCGCCAGAAGCCGTCAAAAGCGTGCTGATCGCCGCGCCGCACACCAGCAACTGGGACTTGCCCTACACGCTGATGGTGGCGTTTGCATTGCGGCTGAATGTTTACTGGATCGGCAAAGCGTCGCTGTTCAAGCCGCCGTTTGGCGGCGTGATGATGTGGCTGGGCGGCATACCGGTTGACCGAAGCCAGAGCAACAACCTGGTGGCTGCGTCCAGTCAAGCCATCACCCAAGCTGAAGGCCCGCTGCAACTCATCGTGCCGCCGGAGGGCACCCGCAGCGGCACGCGCTACTGGAAAACCGGTTTTTACTACATAGCAGCAGGTGCAGGCGTGCCGATTGTGATGGCACCTGGACTACGACAAAAAAATCGGCGGGCTGGGGCCGGTGTTTCAAACCACGGGCGATGTGGATGCCGACATGTTGACCATCAAGGCGTTTTACGCAGGCGTCAAAGGCAAAAACGCAGATCAGTTTCACGCTGATTAATACGCCTGTAGGCCGCCATGCCAGCGGCTTGTCAGTGAGTTGCGGCACTGGCTGACACCTGAAATCGACAACCTCAAAACCCGCCTGCCAGCGCTGGCCTAATGCGTTTTTCAAATGCATTGAGGGTGGTGGCAGATGGTCAGAATGGCGTTTTCGACGCAGCTGGAGTACGAGGTACTCGATGCGGGCTGCGACTTTGTTTTCAATATTCAGGCGGCCTACACGCCTCGGCAGAGGGTGGTTGAAGAGTTGCTCAGTTTTAACCAGAATCTGACCGCCAACTTCTACACCGAGCCACAAACCCAAAGCCGTTTTATTGCCCTGCATGCGCTGCAAGGCACGTTCAGCATTGGTTACAGGGCCGTGGTTGAGCTGACGCATTTTGAGGCCGCGCCCCGCGCGCTGTTTGAGGTCAGCCCCCCGGCACTGCCCGGCCATGTATTGCCCTACCTGTACCCCAGCCGCTACTGCCAGTCCGACCGGCTGCTGACCTTTGCGGGCCAGCACTTTGGCAGCCTGCCCATGGGTTACAGCCGCGCGCAGGCGATATGTGACTGGGTCAGCACCCATGTGCGGTTTCAGGGCAACACCAGCAACAGCAACACATCTGCCCTGGACACCCTGGTGGACCGCGTCGGCGTGTGCCGTGACTTTGCGCACCTGATGATTGCCCTGTGCCGCGCCGCCAACCTGCCAGCCCGCATGGCCAGCGGTATGGACTACGGGGCGGACCCGGTGCTGGGCCCACCTGACTTTCATGCCTATGTTGAGGTGTACCTGGCCGATGCATCAGGCGCAGGGCGCTGGTACATGTTTGACCCATCAGGCACCGCCATACCGATGGGCTTTGTGCGCTTTTGTACCGGTCGTGATGCGGCAGACATTGCCTTTGCCACCATTTTTGGCAACGTGGTGGCAGCACAGCCCGTGATCAGCATCCAGGCTGTGCCTGATGCGGGCGGCTTGCTGGTCGTGCCCGGTCATGTTGACTACGCTTTGTCCACCGACGGTGACTAAAACCAGCGATGGATGTGCGACCATCGTGGTCATGCACAACATTGCGCCGCACGGCACGCCACCTACCGATGATTTTTTAAGGCTCTTCCTGGCCCGCCCTGAGCTGGCGCTCGTGCCAGAGTCTTGCCCGGCAGAACTTGCGCTGCACACCGCACTGCTGGCAGCACCCCAACAAGCTGTCGCGCCGGCCACACTGAAAGGCGTCAAAGACCCTGACGCGCGTGAAAGTTATGCGCATTTTTTGCGCTTTCGTGACGGTGTGGTGGCGGCCGGCACGCTTGAAGCGTATTACCAGCAGCTGTTTCCGCGCACCGGTGCGGGCCATATCAACATCCCGCCGCTGTTCATTGACATGCTGGTCGATAGCATCACGCACAGCATTTTGGGCGATGCGGCAGATCCATACGAGGCCAGAGCGCGCGAAATGCTGTATCGCGCCCAGCGCATCAGCACCCAAAACGGCCAGGTGTTGAGCGGTGACCAGCTCACGCTGGACATGCTGAACGAAACCGGTGGCCTGGGCGACATCGGGCGCTTTTTGGCGGAAGCCAAAGCGCCGATGGCTGCTGTCAACATGCAGGTGCTCACTGATGAGAACGCCGCCGCGTACTTTCAGCAAGGCGCTGGCCGCTACAACTTTTTGCTGGACCTGACGCATGAAGTTACCAACGACCTGAGCCACGGCTTGACATTCACCATGACGCGCGCCCGCTCAGGCCTGAAAGCGCTGGCCAGCGTCTTGCAAAAATGGGTGCAACATTTTTTGGGCGTGGCCGTCACCATCCGCCCGTTGCAAAAAATTGACGACGAAGCCTGGCGCTGGCATGTCGGTCTGGACGCTGAAGCCACCGCGTTGCTGAACGATTTGTATGAGGGCAGGGCAGTCGAGCCCGAGCGTTTGCAGCGGCTGGTCAGCCTTTTCAGGCTGGACTTTGCAGACCCGCAAGACGTGCGACCTGACGTGGCGGGCAAGCCAATCTACCTGGGACTGATGATGAATGCCGACGGCATTGTGAAGCTGAAACCGCAAAATCTGCTGGTCAACCTGCCGCTGCGCGCTCTGGCTTAAAATAGCTGGTTTTCCCCATTTCAACCCGGAGCCCTTCATGCCCAAGAAAATCAGAGTCGAAGCCGACATCTGCGCCCCCAAGCCCGTCCCGCCAAACGGCTTCACCACCACCACAGGCAAAGGCCAGAAGGTCAGCCTGGAGCGCGGCAGCTGGACACGCAGCAAAAAGAACCCAGGCAAGCGTCCTAAAAAGGGCGGTTGATGGTTGCCCGCTGAGGCTGGCGCATAAAAAAGCGGCTTTTAGCCGCTTTTTTGTTTTTGAACCTTCAAAACGCTCTAAAACAGCCATTTTTAGGTGCCTTTTAGGCCTCTAGACCAATGGATGCGTGCGTAAGTAGCTATAAAATAAATAGCATCTCGCTGTGACTTAACCCATTGAATTCACCGGAATCTCCGATATCTTTGGCCGACAGTAGTCATTTTGAGGGTTGAGCCGCACGATAAAGCGCTCGTAAAACTGCTGTCGTGACAGAAGCGAAGGCCAAGAGTTGCTGGAACTGCGAATTAATGGCCAAGAGTTACTGAGTGAAATCATGGACTTACAGCGGCGTGCTCAAAATTAATCAAAAGATTGGCCGCGAGTTGCCTATAGAGGAGTGCTTTGGTCGGTTTATGGCAAAGGTGGGTTCGCTGTGATGAATCGCCCCGGGTTTCATGGAGGCCCGTTGGGTTAAGTCAGACCGAGATGACGGCCTGACTGGTTAATTGCCGATAGTAATTTTCTTCAGCTTCGGCAGGGGGAATGTAACCGATGGACTCCAG
>JBILXX010000067.1:0-20503 GCA_044378095.1 Polaromonas sp. | reverse complement strand
GTAGCTTGGCTGAAATTTGCGGCTGTGCCGATTTGCCGCTGACAGCGGACTTGGTTGTAGTGCGGGGCATGTAACTCCTTTGGGGGAATGGTATGCCTCAAACACAAAATTTCTGACAGGCTCCTTTTAGGCGGTGCCCGCAACTTTTTTTACCTCACGTAGCGGTTAATTCGGCTGGCTTGCAGAATTCTGCAAGTCCCTCAATAGAAAACATGGTGATAACAGTGGTTTCCTGAAAAGAAAACCATCGCCGCCGGGTCAGGGTGTCCCGGTTTTCACCACGGGCAATTACTCCGTGGCTAGGCGTGGCTTAAAAAGCTTTGATCTAAATTCAAGCAGCCACAGCATCAGGCACAGCCATGCGCTTGATCCGTTTGCGCTCTTTAGCTGTCTGTTTGGCCAGCCACAAATCACGCTGGGTTTGCAGTGCCAGCCAGTAACCGGGGCTTGTACCCAGTGCCTCAGACAGCCGCAAGTCCATATCAGCCGACACAGCGGCATGGCAGTGCAGTAAACGCGACAACATCACGCGGCTGATGCCCAGGTGGGCGGCAAAGCCTGTCACGCTGACGCTCAGGTCACTGAGCCAGCTCATTAACAATTCGCCGGGGTGGGCGGGGTTATGCATCATCATGGTCATTTCACAATCAATGTTTTCAGTGGTAGTCCAAATAGTCCAGCAGTTCCACGTCTTGCCCTTCAAACCTGAAAGCCAAGCGCCAATTGGCTTGCACCGTGACCGCATAAAACCCGGCGCGGTCGCCTTGCAAACCATGCAGCCGCCACGATGGCCTAGCCAGGTCTTTGGGGCTGGTGGCTACGTTCAATGCGGTCAACAACTCTCGCAACCTGTTGGCATGTATCGGCTGAATGCCGCTCATGCGCCCGGTTTTGAAATACGCCTCAAGTCCTTTGTGCCGGAATGAGAGAATCATAAACTGTTAAGCCTTGATTTACAACTGGTGTGTATTTTGCCCGTTCTGTGCATCATGCCGCCTTGAACTGAATCACATCCCCGCCCGCTGCCAGTTTGTCCAGGTAGTCTGCCCACTGTTGCATCATGCTGGTGCGGTGTTTCAGGTACTGGGTGCGGTTGTACGCCCTGCCGTTAGCGTCTTTCACGGCATGGGCTAGCTGTGCTTCTATCACCAGCGGGTCGATGTTCAATTCTTCTGCCAGCAGGGTGCGTGCTGTGGCTCTGAAACCATGCACGCTTTGCACTTCTGGCCCATAGCCAAGCGTCAGCAGCGCCGCCCGCAAGGTGTTGTCGCTGATAGGCCTGTCGTGGCTGCGTTCACCGTGGAAAACCAGCGCGCCGTGCCCGGTCAGGGGCTGCAATTTGCGCAATATGGCCACGGCCTGCGTTGACAGTGGCACTTGGTGCGGATTGCCGTTTTGCTTGCCTTCTACGCTGCGCTTCATGCGGCTTGAAGGGATCGTCCACATGGCCGCGTCAAGGTCAAATTCAGCCCATGCCGCCGCCCGTAGTTCGCCAGGGCGTTGAAAAAGTAACGGTGCTAGCTGCAGCGCCGCCCGCACAATCGGCCCGCCCTGATAGCCCCGGATCACGCGGATCAATTTGCCAAGCTCTAAAGGCTCTGTGATGGCTGCAAAGTGTTTGCCGTGGTGGGGCTTCAATGCGCCCCGAATATCGGCGCTAACGTCCCGCTGCGCCCTGCCCGTGGCCACTGCGTAGCGCCACACCTGCCCTGCGGTGGTCAATACCCGGTGTGCAACATCCAGCGCGCCGCGTTCTTCTACCCTGCGCACAGTGGCCAGCAGCTCGATGGCTTCAATCTCCCCAATATGCCGTGAACCCAAAAACGGGAAAAGGTCTTTTTCAAGATTGCGTTTTTCACGAATGGCGTAATGGCTGCTCCAGCTATCAAGCTTCATGGCGTACCACTCCCGGGCGGTGGCTTCAAAGGTATCAGCCGCTGGGGTCAGTGCTTTGAGTTTTGCTACTTTGCGGGCTTGCATGGGGTCACTGCCGTCTGACTTTTGCCCTTTTGCGTCATCCCGCGCCGTGCGTGCCAGTTTCAGGTTAACCGCTGGGTAGCTGCCTAAAGCCAATCTTTTCTCCAGGCCACCGATACGGTATTTCCAAAACCAGCGTTTTGACCCTGCCGGGCTAACTTGCAGGTATAGCCCGCCAGAATCAGCAAAGCGGGCTTGCTTCTTGTCAGCGGGGCAAACCGCGTTTTTGCATTGGGCATCGGTCAGCATGGGGAACACCTCTTTTCATTGGGGAACAGTGGCCTTCAACACTAAAAACGGGGGTACGTTCCCCCGAAATCAGCAAAAAAGCGTTTTGAACCCCCACATGTTCCCCCGTTTGGACTTGGCAGTCAATAGCCGCCTTTATCCCTTGCTATCGCGTAACCCTATGATTTACCAATGAAAAAGGCCTTTAAGAATCGCTCCTTAAAGGCCTTTAAACTGTCTAATGGTCGGTGTGAAAGGATTCGAACCTTCGACCCCTTGCACCCCATGCAAGTGCGCTACCAGGCTGCGCCACACACCGAAACTTCAAGAATTATAGCTTGAGGGTTGCGGTGATTCAGTGCGCAGCACTGAGCAAATCACGGATTTCAAACAACTCACGCCTGACCAGTTGAAGGCGTTGCTGCGCAGCATGGCCATTGGGCAAATCTTGCCCATCGTGCAAAGGCTCGCTGTCTTCAAAATCAGCAGAATCCGGAAAGTCAGCCAGCCCTGAATCGCCCGCATCCATGACCTCGATGCCATCGAGCATCACCTCGCCGTTGCGGCGCTTGTCGCCTTCAATTTGCACAATCTCGCGCAGCTTGTTGCGGGCGCCGATGATGGTAAAACCCTGGTCGTAGAGCAAATCACGGATTTTGCGAATCATCAACACCTCATGGTGTTGGTAATAGCGGCGATTGCCCCGTCTTTTCATCGGCCGCAGTTGCGTGAACTCCTGCTCCCAATAACGGAGCACATGAGGTTTGACGCCGCACAGATCGCTGACCTCACCGATGGTGAAGTAGCGTTTTGCGGGAATGGGCGGAAGGGAATTCTCCAATTAAATCAATGCGCTATAGAGGAAACCTCTAAATGTACTCTAAGTTCAAAGTTAGCGCAAAGGGTAACTGGATTTTTTTAAATGTGTTGCGTCGTTACACAATTGACATGCGCTTACGGTGCCGTCAAGCGAATAGACCGCCTCAGGCAGCCGTGCCGTTACCCTGAATCTGCTCTTTGAGCTTGTGGCTGGCATGAAACGTCACGACACGGCGGGCTTCAATGGGTACGGACTCCCCGGTACGTGGATTGCGCCCTGGGCGAGGCGCTTTGGTGCGAATCTGGAAGTTGCCAAAACCAGAAATCTTGACATCTGCACCTTCAACCAGGCTGTCTGAAATCAGGTCAAAAAACGAGTCAATCATGTCTTTTGACTCGCGCTTGTTCAACCCAATTTGGTCACACAACAAGTCCGCCAAATGCGCCTTGGTCAGCGCGGGGGTTTCCAGGCTTTCAATTGAAAATTCCATTTTGTCCCTCGTGTCCTCGTGCGTTTTTTGTTGGATACCCGTTGTTCATGTCGGTTTAGCTGCGCAGGCGCGCGCCTAAACTCTGCTGTAACGCTGATACGGTTGACTGAACAACTGCCTCAATGGTCTCTTCTGTCAGTGTAGCGGTCTCACTTAGCAGGACCAAGCGAACAGCCAGACTTTTCTCGCCCATCTGCATGCTGGTGCTGCCCTGTTGTGGCCTGTACACATCAAACAGCACAGCACTTTTCAGCAAGCCTTGGGTAGCAGCCGCATGAATAGCCGCCATGAGCGCGGCGTGGGTCACGGCTTCAGGCACGATCACGGCGATGTCGCGCTCGACCGGCTGAAGCTTGCTGACGGGTTCAAAAACCGGCACCGGGCGGTTGAGTACCGCGTCCAGTTCCAGTTCAAACAACAGCGGTGCCTGTGCCAGCTCGTAGCCTTGCCGCCATTTGGGATGCAGCTCGCCAACAAAACCTAGTTCCCGGCCACCAACCGACACGCTGGCACATCGGCCCGGATGCATGGCGGGGTGCTGTGCAGGCGTAAAAACGGCCTGCAAAGGGGCGAGCAGAGCTTCAACATCGCCCTTGATGTCAAAGAAATCAACCATTTTGCTGGGTTGATCCCAACTTTGTTCGGCCCTTGGCCCATAAGCCAAGCCCGCCACACGCATCGGCTGGTTAAAACCGGCCACCGTGGTATCGGTGTTTTGGCTGCTGGCGTCACGCAAAAACACGCGGCCTAGCTCAAACACATTCACACGTGGTGCTTTGCGGTCCAGGTTGAACTTCAAAACCTGTAGCAATGAGCCCAACAAAGACGAGCGCATCACACTCATTTGACTGGCAATCGGATTCAGCAGTTTGATGGGGTTGGCGTTACCAGAGAGTTCATGCTCCCAGCGCTCTTCCACAAAACTGAAGTTAATCGTTTCTTGGTAGTCCAGCCCAGCCAACGCCCTGCGCACGGCAAATGGTGAGCGTTCTGCTTCTGGCCGCAGCTTGGCCGTAATGGGGGCCAGCGGAGGTGTGTCGGGCAAGTTGTTGTAACCCACGATGCGCACGACCTCTTCAATCAGGTCTTCTTCGATTTGCAGGTCAAAACGGTAGCTGGGTGGCATCACCGTCAGCGTGCCCTGCCCCTCCACCACTGGCAAGCTGAGCCGCTCCAGCGCGCCCAGGCACTGTGCTTGCGTCAAAGGCATGCCGATCACCTTGCTGGCTCTGGCCACCCGCAAAGTGACGGGTTGGGCAACAGGCATATTGGCCTGCACATCGTCCATCGGTCCGCAAACGGTCGCGGCTGTGCCGCAAATATCAAGAATCAATTGTGTGACGCGCTCGATGTGCTCGACCGTGTTGCCGGGGTCAACGCCCCGCTCAAATCGGTGACCTGCATCGGTTGAAAAGTTATAGCGGCGTGAGCGGCCCGCAATGGCTTTGGGCCACCAGAAAGCGGCTTCAACATAGACGTTTTGGGTGTCGTCAGATACAGCAGTCGCATCACCGCCCATGATGCCGGCCAATGATTCCACTTGAGTCTCATCAGCAATCACGCCGACTTTTTCATCGACCATGACGGTGTTGCCATTCAGCAGCTTCAGCGTTTCGCCCGGCTTGCCCCAGCGCACGTCCAGACCGCCGTGGATTTTGTCCAGGTCAAAAATATGCGACGGGCGGCCCAGCTCAAACATCACGTAGTTTGAAATATCGACCAGTGCCGTCACACTGCGCTGGCCGCAACGTGCAAGCTTGTCGACCATCCACTGAGGGGTTTTGGCTTGCGGATTGACGTTTTTAACGACACGGCCTGAAAAGCGGCCACACAAATCTGGCGCATTGATCTTGACGGGCAACCGTGTTGCATCATTGACCACCGCCGCTGGCAAGACCTGCGGCTTGAGCGGCGCACCCGTTAAGGCAGCGACTTCACGCGCCACGCCGTACACGCTCAGGCAGTGCGCCAGATTCGGGGTGAGCTTGAGCGTGAACAGTGTGTCATCTAAATGAAGGTGTTCGCGGATATCCAGACCCAGAGGCGCATCCGTGGCGAGTTCCAGCAGGCCGCCGTGGTCTTCAGATAACTTGAGTTCACGCGCCGAGCACAACATGCCCTGGCTTTCAACGCCGCGCAACTGACCTACTTTGATCAAGAAAGGCTTGCCGTCTTCACCTGGCGGCAGCTCTGCACCGACCATCGCGCAGGGCACTTTTATTCCGACACGCGCATTCGGCGCGCCGCAAACAATACTGAGCAAAGCGCCCTGCCCCACGTCAACTTCACACACTTGCAGCTTGTCGGCATTCGGGTGCTTGGCGGCTGATTTGATTTCGCCGACGACGATTTTGGTGAATGGCGGGGCCACGGGTTTGAGTTCTTCAACTTCGAGCCCGGCCATCGTCAAAGTGTCGGCCAGTTGCTGGGTGGTCAGAGGTGGGTTGCAAAATTCGCGCAACCAGGATTCAGGAAATTGCATGAAATACCTTAGGTGTTCGGCTTATGAATGTTCAGTTTTGAAATTGCGATAAAAAGCGAATATCGCCATCAAAAAACAAGCGCAAATCATTCACGCCATAACGCAGCATGGTCAACCTGTCTGGCCCCATGCCAAACGCAAAGCCGATGTATTTTTCAGGGTCCAGACCCATGTTGCGCACCACGTTGGGGTGAACCTGACCAGAGCCAGCGACTTCAAGCCACTTGCCAGCCAATGGGCCGCTGGAAAATTGAATATCGATCTCTGCGCTCGGCTCCGTGAACGGGAAAAAGCTGGGCCGAAAGCGCAGAACCAAATCGTCACTTTCAAAAAACGTGCGGCAAAAATCAGTAAAAACGAACTTCAAATCTTTAAAGCTCACGTTTTCGCCAATCCACAGGCCTTCACACTGGTGGAACATCGGCGAGTGCGTGGCATCGCTGTCAACACGGTAAGTGCGGCCCGGTGCGATGACACGAATTTCAGGCATCGCGCCACCAGCGTCGATCAAGGCGCGGTGTTTTTTAACGTGCTGCACCGCGTAGCGGATCTGCATCGGGCTGGTGTGGGTGCGCAGCAAGTTGGGCGCTGCTTCAGTACCGCCTTCAACATAAAAGGTGTCATGCATCGAGCGTGCGGGATGGTCTTCTGGCGTGTTGAGCGCGGTGAAATTGAACCAGTCGGTTTCAATTTCAGGCCCTTGAGCCACGTCAAAACCCATCGACCCAAAAATCGCCTCGATGCGCTCCAGGGTGAGCGACACGGGGTGCAAACCGCCTTGCGTGCGCTGGCGGCCAGGCAGGCTGACATCCAGTCCCTCAGCTTTGAGCTGCTTTTGCAATTCAGCCTCGGCCAGTGCCTGACGGCGATCAGTCAGAGCAGTTTCAATCGCTTGTTTGGCCAAATTAATGGCAGCGCCACGCGACTTTTTCTCATCCACAGACAGTTGCGCCATGCCCTTCATCAGCTCGGTAATGCGCCCAGTTTTACCCAGAAACAGCGCTTTGGCGTTTTCAAGATCGGCAGGCAATGCAGCGGCCGCAAATGCAGCTTTGGCGTCGTCAACAATGGTTTCTAAATCAATCATGCAGGCAAACCTAAAAACTTATCCAAAAAAACCAAAGGGCCAGAGCCTTTTCAAGCTCTGGCCCTTTATTTGCGTGCGCAAGCAGCTATTGATTAAATAGCAGCCAGCTTGGCTTTGACTTGGGCCACGATAGCGCCGAAGGCAGCGCTGTCGTTGATCGCCATGTCGGACAGGACCTTGCGGTCAATCTCGATACCGGCTTTGCGAATGCCATTGGCAAACTGGCTGTAGGTCATGCCGAATGAACGTGCACCGGCGTTGATACGGGCGATCCACAACTGGCGGAACACGCGCTTTTTGGTACGGCGGTCACGGTAGGCATATTGCCCAGCCTTCATGACCGCTTCTTTGGCGACCCGGAAGACATTACCGCGGCGACCACGGAAACCTTTTGCAAGGGCTAGAACTTTTTTGTGGCGGGCGCGAGCCGTTACACCACGTTTGACGCGAGGCATGTGATTACTCCTTGTTCGTCGTTAAATTAAATACCACGGCCTGGCAACATCTGCGCCATATGACCCATATTGGTCTCATGAACAGCTGTTGATCCACGCAGGTGACGTTTGTTTTTGGTGGTCTTCTTGGTCAGAATGTGACGTTTGAAGGCTTGGCCGCGCTTGACGGTGCCACCTGGACGAACGCGGAAACGCTTTTTAGCGCCGCTCTTGGTCTTCATTTTGGGCATTTCTGCTCCTTTTTTCATTGTGCTCGTGAGGCGTTTGCAAACTGTTTGCAACCTTGATGGCCCCGAGACACTTGTTAGCAGTGAGGTTTAATTCACCACGTTTTCGCAAACCCGGACCTTCACCCGGCTTTGCAGGATTGCCTTTCAGCAACCCTTTTTCTAAACTGATGCTGCCGCTGGCGCTTCCACCAGCACTTTGCCACCCGGCTTTTTACGGCCCGGCGCAATCATCATCACCATCTGGCGGCCTTCCAGTTTTGGAAACTGCTCCACCACAATCAAATCTGCCAACTCGTCCCTGATACGCGCCAGTAGCGCCAAACCCAGTTCCTGGTGCGTGATCTCGCGGCCCCGAAAGCGCAGCGTGATCTTGCATTTGTCGCCTTCATCCAGAAAGCGCTTGATGTTGCGCACCTTGATGTTGTAGTCACCGTCGTCGGTGCCCGGGCGAAACTTGATTTCCTTGATCTCAATGACTTTTTGCTTGGACTTCGCTTCTGCCGCTTTTTTCTGCTCCGCGTACTTGAACTTGCCGTAGTCCATCAACCTGCAAACCGGCGGCACAGCCGTCGGCGAGATTTCAACCAGGTCTACGTCAGCTTCTCCAGCCAATCGCAACGCCTCCATGATATTGACAACACCCAATGGCTCGTTGTCGACACCCGAGAGTCGTACTTCGGGGGCCATGATTTCACGGTTCAAGCGGTGCTTGCGTTCTTCGCGTTGGCGGCGGTCACGAAATTCAGTAGCGATGGTCAGTATCCTTTAAAACTCCGCTATAAAAGCTATAGCTGCTTGCGCCCGGTTTTATTGGGCTAGAGGCTCAATTGACTCAGTAAAACTGGTCAAAAATGCGATCTAGGACAATTTTTGGGTGATGTCTGAGGCTATTTGCTGTGCAAAAGCATTCAGAGGCATCACACCGAGGTCTTTGTTACCCCGGGCGCGCACTGCAACGGCACCAGCAGCCATCTCCTTGTCGCCTACGACAAGGATGTACGGCAGCTTTTGCATTGAATGCTCACGTATTTTATACGTTATTTTCTCATTGCGCAGGTCTAAGTTGACCCTAAGCCCTTGATTTTGCAGCGTTTTAGCAACTTCCCGGGCATATTCCGCCTGGGAATCGGTGATATTGAGCACCGAAACCTGCATTGGCGCCAGCCAGGTCGGCAGCGCGCCGGCGTGTTCTTCGATCAAGATGCCGATAAAACGCTCCAGGCTGCCGACGATGGCACGGTGCAACATGACGGGGCGATGTCGCGCGCCGTCTTCACCCACGTACTCAGCATCCAGCCGCTCAGGCATCGAAAAATCAACCTGCATGGTGCCGCATTGCCACTGGCGGCCAATCGCGTCTTTGAGCGTGTATTCAATCTTGGGGCCGTAAAAAGCGCCATCGCCCGGAGCGATTTCAAACTCGCAACCCGATGCGCGCAGGCTTTCCATCAGCGCGTGCTCGGCCTTGTCCCAGCTTTCGTCTGAGCCAATGCGCGCCTCGGGCCGCGTAGCGACTTTGTAAATGATGTTTTTAAAGCCAAAGTCGGTGTAAACCTTTTGCAGCAGCGTGGTGTAGTCGACGCACTCTTTCAAAATCTGCTCTTCGGTGCAAAAAATGTGGCCGTCATCCTGCGTGAACCCGCGCACGCGCATGATGCCATGCAAGCCACCCGACGGCTCGTTGCGGTGGCACTGGCCAAACTCGCCGTAGCGCAGCGGCAAGTCGCGGTAGCTTTTGATGCCCTGCTTGAAAATCAATATGTGGCCCGGGCAGTTCATCGGCTTCAAGGCGTATTCACGTTTTTCGCTCTCGGTGGTGAACATGTTGTCGCGGTACTTGTCCCAGTGGCCGGTTTTCTCCCACAGCGTTTTGTCAATGACTTGCGGGCCTTTGACCTCCAGGTAGCCGTTGTCCTGGTAAACCTTGCGCATGTACTGCTCTACGCCCTGCCACAGCGTCCAGCCTTTGGGGTGCCAGAACACCAGGCCAGGCGCGTGGTCGTCAATGTGGAACAAATCGAGTTCTTTACCCAGCTTGCGGTGGTCGCGCTTTTCGGCTTCTTCAAGCTGCGTCAGGTACTGCTGCAACTCGTCTTTGGTCGCCCAGGCCGTGCCGTACACGCGCTGCAGCATTTCATTGCGATGGTCGCCGCGCCAATAGGCACCGGCCAGCTTCATGAGTTTGAAGAACTTCAGCTTGCCAGTGCTCGGCACGTGTGGGCCGCGGCACAGGTCTTCAAAATTGCCTTCGCGGTACAAAGACACGTCTTCGCCCGCCGGAATGCTGGAAATAATCTCGGCCTTGTACTTCTCGCCAATGCTGAGGAAGTGCGCCACAGCATCGTCACGCGGCAACACGCGGCGTGTCACGGGCTCGTCTTTGGCCGCAAGCTCAGCCATGCGTTTTTCAATCGCCAACAAATCTTCAGGTGTGAAAGGCCGCTTGTACGAGAAGTCGTAGAAAAACCCGTTTTCAATCACCGGGCCAATCGTGACTTGCGCGTCGGGGAACAGCTCTTTGACCGCATAAGCCAGCAAGTGCGCGGTCGAGTGGCGAATCATCTCCAGTCCATCCGCGTCTTTGGCAGTGATGATGGCCAATGCACTGTCTTTTTCAATCAAATAGCTGGTGTCAACCACCTTGCCATCGACTTTGCCGCCTAAAGCGGCTTTAGCCAGGCCTGCGCCAATAGACGCGGCGACTTCAGCCACGGTCACGGCTTGCGGGAATTCACGTTTTGAAGCATCGGGGAGCGTGATTTGAATCATAAAACTGACTTTTAAACGGTTTGAAAATAAAAAAGCGCGGAACTCGCCGCGCTTTAATTTGGAAATGTTTGGAAGATTGCTATTGAACTTCTAGCTATCAGTCAACAGGGGGTGCGGGCTAGCGCCCTGAATGACTCCAGACACAGGACGAGGTCGTAGTTCGCGGTGTCATAACCCGAACTGCCCTTTCTGTTTCTGGATGAATGTTGTTCATGGCGTTATTTTACGACAGCTTTGCGAATGGCTATTGCGGGCTTCCAGGCGGTAAAAATCCGAGCCCGTGGCAGCGCGGGCACTCGGTGATGACGGTTTGCTTTTCAACCTCAAAGTCTTCATTGATGTTTTCACTGTCAATCCGCAACTCACCCGTGCCATTGCAATCAGGGCAAGGCACACGCTTAAAACTAGTGGTGGCATCCGACATGGCAAGCTCCGGGTTGTTTTGTAACAAGTCTTACTCTACGACAAAATCCGCCCATAAAAAAGCCCGGACAACCCTGAATTGGGCTGGCCGGGCTCGTTAATAAAACGTCAGATCAGTGGAACTGCTCTTCTTCGGTCGAACCCGTCAGCGCGGTCACGCTGGACTTGCCGCCTTGAATCACGGTGGTCACTTCATCAAAATAACCGGTGCCGACTTCCTGCTGGTGCGACACGAAGGTGTAGCCGCGGTCACGTGCAGCAAACTCTGGTTCTTGCACTTTCTCAACGTAAGCCGTCATGCCGCGTGCGACGTAGTCTTGGGCCAAATCAAACATGTTGTACCACATGGAATGGATGCCAGCCAACGTGATGAACTGGTACTTGTAGCCCATCAAGCCGAGTTCTTTCTGGAACTTGGCAATCGTGGCGTTGTCGAGGTTTTTCTTCCAGTTGAATGACGGCGAGCAGTTGTAGGCCAGCATTTTGCCGGGGTGTTTGGCGTGAACAGCTTCGGCGAATTTGCGGGCAAACTCCAGGTCAGGTGTACCGGTTTCGCACCATACCAGGTCAGCATATTCAGCATAGGCCACGGCGCGGCTGATGGCCTGGTCCATGCCCTTGTTGGTTTTGTAAAAGCCTTCAGCGGTGCGCTCGCCGGTGATGAAAGGCTTGTCGTTTTCGTCGTAGTCGCTGGTCAGCAAGTCGGCTGCTTCTGCGTCGGTACGGGCAATCACCAGTGTTGGTACACCGCAAACGTCAGCTGCCATGCGGGCTGCAATGAGTTTTTGGCAGGCTTCAGCGGTTGGCACCAGCACTTTGCCGCCCATGTGGCCGCATTTTTTAACCGAAGCCAACTGGTCTTCAAAGTGAACGCCAGCCGCACCGGCCTTGATCATGGCCTTCATCAGTTCAAAGGCGTTGAGCACGCCGCCAAAACCGGCTTCAGCATCGGCCACGATGGGCGCGAAGTTGTCGATGTAGCCCGCGTCGCCTGCGTCAATGCCTTTGGAATGCTGGATTTCGTCTGCACGGCGGAAGGTGTTGTTGATGCGCTCAACAACGGTGGGGACTGAATCGACTGGGTACAGCGACTGGTCGGGGTACATCGATGCATAGCTGTTGTTGTCAGCGGCAACTTGCCAGCCCGACAGGTAAATGGCTTTGACGCCTGCTTTGACCTGCTGCATGGCCTGGCCACCCGTCAGTGCGCCCAGGCAGTTGACATACGGCTCGTCATTGACCAGGTCCCACAGCTTTTCAGCACCGCGGCGAGCCAGGGTGTGCTCAATATGAAAAGAGCCACGCAAGCGCACCACATCGGCTGCGCTGTAACCGCGCTTGATGCCTTTCCAGCGGGGGTTGGTGGCCCAGTCTTTTTCAAGCGCGGCGATTTGCTGCTCACGGGTCAGTTGGTCGTTGAGGGTTTGGGGCATGGTGAACTCCTGGGTTAAAAAAAAATCAGAATGCAAAACTTGAGCCGCTTTTTTAGGCGTTGGTGAATTCTAAGTCTTCTACAAGAGTTATTCAGCTCTTATGTCTTATATAAGACAATTTATTTAAACCAATCAAAACAACACCTTAACAATATTATTCTGTAATGTGAAATTAAATTTCTTGTATTGAGAAATTATTTTGCAGTGCAGCATTTTAATATTTCACCATATAAAAAGCTAAAGCCGGATGGTGGAATCCAATTCAACACCTTTCAATTGGACGGCGGATACTGCGCAATTAACCTGTTTTGCCTGCTGTTCAAACGAGCCAAAGACAGCGCCCCCAACGGCTTGAAGCCCTTGCGCCGCATGGCATTGCCGATGGCAAACAAAATGCGCTGCTTTTTGAAGATCATCCTGAAGCCAGCCACCACGCCCAGACTCGGATCCCAGGCCTGAATCGCTTCCGAGCCTGCGCCATTGACCTCCATGATGGAGAACGCCACGCCCGCGCGCAAATCATTCAGGCATTCAAACCGCATGTCGAACCTGCCAAAGTGAAACGAAGGCATGTCGCGGGCAATCGCATCTATGGCGCGGGTGAGCTGAGGTGTAATGTGGGCGCGGCCATCGCGGTAAAGGCCGCCGACGCGGGTTGAACCAATGGTGGCCAGGCGTACCACCTCGCCAGTTGCAGGGATGCGGTCAGGCTGATAAGTGGGCTCGTGTTTTCGCGACGTCAACAATCGCTTTGTGCGGGAATCCAAAGCCATCAGTTCTGCAATCGTGCTTTTGCCGTCGCCCACAACACGCGGAAAATAGCGCAGCGCCAGCCCAATGATGCGACCCGCCTGGGCGTTCGGGTCACGCATGTAAAAAATCCCCGCTTCGCCTTCATGTGGCAAATACTGCTGCAACACGACCATTTCATTGACCGGAAAGGCGAGCAGATAGTCATGCAGCTCAGCCCTATTGGCCAGCCGCCGCACGCCATACCCACACAAGCCCAGGTCAGGTTTGGCAATTACCGGAAAGCTCAAACCCGCGCTGCGCATCATCTCGCGCAGCTCAGCCGCTGTGTAGGACTTGTGGGTAGACACAGCGCAATAAGCGGCAGTTGCCGACAGCGCTATGGGCCCCATGCCGTCAAAATACTCCAGCTTGCCTTCTCCCACCAGCCCACCGGCCGTAATAGCCGGGTTGGCAATGGTGGGCAGCGCCAAGCTTTGGTAGCGCAGCGCAAGCCATAGCCATTGCACCGTCAGAGGAATGCATATCAGCCACTTGGGCATGCGCTCCAGCGTGCTCACAGGCGCTCTCGGGTTGCTGTCTGAAAAAGCACCTGCCCCCCTGTCAGCTGGTATATCCGCCTGCATCACTGGCTCCTGACTTGCGCGAGACTGTCAGACCAACGGCGGCGATGCGGTCAATGTGCTTGTAGGCGGGTTGTTCCAGCTCTTCACCAAAGACATCCGGGTCAATTTCTGCATACGACACGTCAAATGGCTCACTTGCCAGCAATGGCTGCATGTCGGCCCAAAACGCATCGACACCGCCCACGATGGCCACGCCGGTGTACAGCAGCAAACGCCCGCCGGGTGCCAGACGGCCCAGGGCTTCTTGCGCAATTTGCACGCTCAGCGCCCGGCCCAGCCCTGCGCCGCCGTGGCGGTAGGCGCGCTGGGCGGCGTCTTGCAGATACGGCGGGTTGCAGATGATCAGGTCAAAGTCACCCTTGACAGCGCGCAGGGCGTTGCCCAGGGCGGGCTTGACGGCAATGCCTGCAAATGCCGCGTTGACGGCCGTGTACTGCAAAGCCAGCGGGTTGATGTCGTTCATACTGATGTCCAGCACGCCCAGGTGCGACAAAGCACGCGCTACAGCCATGCCCCCTGCCCCACTGCCGCAGCCTACGTCAAGCAGGCGCATCGACTGGCCACCCGCTGCTGGCAGATCGGCCACGCCTTGCTGAATGAAACGCACAAAACGGTAAGTGTCAGGGCCAAAAAATACCGCGTCGTCCTGCACCGTCGGGTAGGCTGAATGCACCAGCAAATCGCTGCCCATACTGGCCACACGCACCCGGCTTTGCAACTGGTCGCCGCGCGATTGCAGCACACCCGCCCCGCGCATGGCGGCCAGCAGCTCGCGCGTCATGCCGCTACAGGTGGCGGTTTTAAAGGGCATGTTCCAGCCAAAAACATCGCGCAGGCTGGCAGCCATCTGCTCACCCCTGTGCGCCAGCACACGCTGATGCGTCAGTGGTGTCGGGGTGATAAAACGGTAGTTGGCGTCCGCCAGGTGTCGCAACAGCAGCCCAAGAGCCGTGGCGGTGTCGTCTATCAGCGGCTGGCTCAGCATGTGGCGACTTCAACTTGCAGCTCGGTGCGGTAACGGTCCAAGCAGCGCTGCCCGCAGACCAGCCGCATCAACGCGCCTTCGGCCATATAGCGGGCGCAGGGAGGGTCGGCGGCCACCAGCGGGCGGATGATTTCACGAATCCAGGCTTTGGCATGCGAGATGTCCAGCGCGGCATGCAAATCAAAGTAGGCGCGCATCCGGCCATCCAGGCCCAGGCGCTTCATGCCTGCGGATACTTTTTTCACCCTGCCTGGCGCTGTCAATTCAATCGCCCCCAGCGCGCCCAGCGACTGGTAGGTGTAGCGGCGCGTGGTGGCCAGGCCCAGCATGGTGTTGCTCAATGCCAGGGCTTGCCAGACTGTGGTGTCAATGCGTGGTTGCAGGTCAAGCGCGGCCACCATGTTGTCCAGCATTTGCCCATGCATCGCGCTTGGCTTGCCGTGGCCCATCTCGTCCCAGTAGTTGCGGGCACATTCCAGCTTGGCTTGCTGGGGCAATTTGACCTGCGTGTAGGCCAGCAAATCGTCAAAACCCGCCTCACCGGCTGCCTCCTGGGTCAAAAACCAGCGCATTTGGGGCAGCGTGGCGCTGTGTGCCAGCCACTCAAACAAATCATGCTGCTGGCCTGGGCCGTCCGTGGCCAGTCGTTCAAACCAGGTGATGAATGCGTCTGTGCTGATGGCCAGTGCAGGCAGCAGCGGCGCAACGTCTAACCGCAAGGCTTCAAGATAGTGGCCTTCAGCCACGCGCCAGTCATGTTCGGTCGCCAGGTCAGCTTGCCATTGCGTTGACGGAAAGGCAGGCGTGATGCGGCGAATATTGAAGTGCGCCAGCTGCTGGTGAAACGCATCGGGGTCAGCATCAGCGTTTTTAAAGGGTTCAGGCATGTGCCTGCGCGGGCTGACAGTGACATGATGGCAAAGCTGCATTGCCAGATTGTCAAATCAGCCCAGGCTAAATTTTGTGCGATATCCGTCTTAAGCGCTGTAGGCGACTACCACGAGATGTTAAATCTGCTACGACTTCAGTAGCTGCTTGCGCCCGTATTCATTGGACTATAGCCACTTTTGGCACTTAAAAACGGCAGTTTCAGGCACTTTTGACGCATCTGGGCGCAATATTCAGGTCTTTTTATAAGCCATAAATGACGCCAGACCAATGAATACGGGCGCAACCAGCTCCTGTTTCAGGAGCGTTTTGAATCAGCCGCGGCGGCCTTCAGGCCAAAGCGCGCATCACCGCACCCACCAGGCCCGCCAAAACCAGCAAAGTCGTGGGCAAAAACGTGAGTAAAAACCCCAAACCGCGCTTGGCCGGGTCAGCCACATAGGCGCGCTGGTAAAGCGTGCGGCCCACCAGGTACACCACACCAGTAGCAGCCACATAAACGGGCGACCAGTAAGCAGCAGCTACCAGCAGCGCCGGCACAAAGCAGACCAGTTGCTCCAGCGTGTTCATCTGCACCCGCACAGCCCGCTCAAAATGCTCATTACCCGTCATGGCCGGCGCTTTGATGCCGTACTGGCCCCGTGCCTTGCCGACCAGAATGCAGAAGTAAATGAACTGGACGATGGCCAGCAGGGCAATGAGGTGGACGTAATGCATGGGTTTCCTTTGGGAATTGATGTGGATAGCAGTCAACGGGCTGGCCCGATTTTCAGCCCGCATGGTGAGGCACTATTGTTAGACACTATTGTTACTGCTGACTCCAGCCGCCCCAGTTGATGGACGGCGGCGATGGTTCCCAAGGCGACACCGGGTAGTGCACAAGGCCTGGATACAGGCGGCTCCAGACCACGGCGACCAGGACCAGGCAGCCGATTCCGAGCAAAACCGGGTTGAGCAGGGTTGCCCACGACGCCTGGACATAAACCATGATGACCGGGTTGGCACCGGCAGGCGGATGGACAGTGCGGGTGACCAGCATGTAACCCAGCGACAGCGACACAGCCACCGCGTAGGCCACCAAAGATGCCCCCAAAAACTGGGCGCAGGCAATACCGATGGCAGCCGTACCCACATGGCCACCCACCAGTGCGCGAAGCTGGGTGGCTGGTGCGCGGGTCAGTCCGAACAAAAAGACAGAACTGCCACCCAGAGACGCCAGCACAAAGGTGTTGTGCGGTGGGCCCACCACATAAAGCGCCAGGGAGATTCCGCAAGCCGCGCCAAGCAGGCACCAGAGCAGGCGAACGGCGGGATGTTTGTGCATTTAATGGTTAACGCAATCGGGGAAAGTGACCAGCTGGACAGAAAAGTCAGGCGCTTGGCGGTAACGGAACAAAGCCCGCTTCAAACGGGGCCACCACCGAAATGAACCGCAGGGGCTCGGTGCTTGTACACAACACACCATGCACCTGCCCTTTTTGAGCCACGGCCACGTCACCGGGGACGATGGCGATGGTGTTGCCTTGTTCATCCACCTGGTACTGACCTGAGCCAGACAGAATCGTCCAGGTGTCTTGCCCATTGGGGTGCGTGTGCGGCGCAATCATCTGGCCCGGCTCGACATGCCACGCCACGATGACGGAGTGGTCAGATTCGGCGACCACAGAGCGTATGGGTTCACCGGCTGCTGCCTGCATATGGTTGTTTGATGTGTAAACGCGTTGATTGCTCATGTTTTGCCCCGATTGTGCAGGGGAGCTTGAAGCAAATATCGCGCCGAAGTCGGGTTCATGCCATTGATGGTTTTCTTTAGGGTGATGGGTGCGACGGATATCAGTGAATCAACCTTGCAGTTTCAGGCGGCTGACCCGTTGGCAAGCAGCACGCAGCAAAAGGCGCGAGTAAAGCCGGTGAAAACCCAGCAGCGCATGAAAGCCCCAGCCCATGTGCGGCGCCTGTCCGCCCTGGCTTGGCAGCGGCACAACCGCAGAGCCAAAGTAAAGCAGCGTGCTGGGTGCTTCGTTGGTCAACGGCGCAGGCGCGGCCATCAGCCAGGACCGCGTGCGCCCGGTAAAGTCTGCCAGCAGCAGCTCTGTCGGCGACTGCGCCTCAACCCGCCAGGCCGAAAACCGGTTTGCCGTGCCGCTGGCCAGCGCCTTGGCGTCGGCGTCGGTTGCGGGTTTGGACGCCAGGACTTGCAGCAGGATTCTTTCGATCTTGAAAAGTGGTGAGGTGTAGAAGGCCTCGATGAATGCTGCTTGGGTGATTGCGCCGGGTACTTGGGTCACATAGCAGTCTGCGTAGCCTGGGCCGTCTTTGTATGGGCGAAGGAACGAGTTCGGGGGGACTTCGCAGGGGCGGACGGTAAGCATGTGAGGATTGAGATTTTTAACGGTGGAGTTCCGTGACTGCCGTAGGGGGTTCGATGGAACGACGTGTTGGACGGACCTTAATCACCATCTATCGCCTCAACAATATTCTTGTGAGCGCGACCAGACATAGCAAAGTCGTCTCCTGCGTCCAGAGGCTTGCGATACTGACGTGAGGGCTCTTCAATTGGCCTGTGAACAGCGAGCGTGACGACAGCTCCAAAAATTGGTACGAGCCAGACGAGCACCAATTGCCAAAACTTCTGCGGCGACGAGGATAAAGAATCTCGGGCAATCAAAAGCGTCGCCTTCGCGTTCAAGCCCAATAAAGCGAAGAGGATTAAACCAAAGAGCGCGAGTTCCATAGAGTTTGGCCCTTCAACTCAATGTATATCGCAAGACCTGCGTTGTAAAAATGTCTCTGGAACATATTCTGGGCATCCAAATCTCCTGAAAATGGCTTGCCTGTTGGGTTTGCAGGCTTCTTGCTGTTTCACGATTTACCTGCAAATCCCACTGCATCTGGCAGGGAATTACTGTTTTGACTATAGCCTGCGCCAGATGAATTTTGGAAGGACAGTCTGTCAGGTATGGGCGCATTTCAAAGCCACGGGCACTTCACGTGCCGCATCAAGAGCTATACATTCAGGAGCTTTTTACGCCCGTATGTATTGGGCTACAGCCACTTTTCATACCTAAAAACGGCTATTTCAGACCTGAAAAGCATCACAACCAGCGTTTCGAACCCTCCAAAACCTCAAAAAAGCCATTTTTAAGCTCTTTTCAGGCATCATTTAGGCCTGTAGCCCAATAGTTTCGAGTGCAAGCAGCTATCAACTTGATAGCGTCTGGTTTTTAAGCCATCACGCTTTAAAGTGCTTTATAGCCTGCTGCGCAATCGCCTGACCGTGTTCTTGCGCGAAGTGGCCGCCCTTCTCCAGCACCATAGGCTCACCGCAGCCTTTGATGGTGGCTTGCAGTTGCTTCATCACGCTCAGGCCAAGCACCGGGTCTTGTGCGCCTACGGCCATCAGGGTTTGGCCTGCCCATTGGTGCTGCCAAAAGTCCTGTGCCTGGCGCGACACTGCTGCGCCGTCGGAATCTGGCGAGTCGGGCACCATGGCTGGAAAGGCCTTGGTGGCGGCGCGGTGGCCTGCATCTGGGAAAGGGGCGTTGTAGGCGGCGCACTCCGGGGCGCTCATGTGCGGGTTGCCGCGTGCAAACAGCCGGGCAATGTCAAAGCCGGGGTTGTTGGCACACATCTCGCGCCAGGCTATAAAACCAGCGGACAAGGGTGCGTAGCCAGTGGCCAGCATGGTGTTCATGACCAGCAAACCCTTGTAGCGCTGGGGTGCGGCCATGGGCAGCGTCAGGCCCAGAATGCCGCCCCAGTCTTGCACGACGAGTACGACGTTTTGCAGGTCCAGCCGCTCTATCAATTCAAGCAAGATCTGGCGGTGGGTGCCAAAGCTGTGAAAGCTGGTTTTTTTGGGTTTGTCGCTTTTGCCAAAGCCGATCAAATCTGGTGCAACAACCCGGTGGCCAGCGGCCAGAAATTCAGGGATCATCTTGCGGTACAGGTAGCTCCAGGCGGGGTTGCCGTGCAGGCAAAGGTAGGTCAAACCGCCCTGCTTTGCCTGACCCTCGTCCAAGTAGTGCATGCGCAAGCCGCCCAGGGTGGGCAAGTCGCTGATGTAGTGTGGCGGCCAGGGGTAGCCGGGCAAATCTGAAAAGGCTGCGTCTGGGGTGCGCAGCGCGTCTTCCCTTAGCGGATGGCTTTGCATGGTGTTCTCCTGTCGGCGTTGGCTGAAAAAGTCTTTCAGCAAGGCAGCAGATTGACTCACCAGCACCCCACCCTGCAAGGCGGTCTGGTGATTCAGCTGCGGCTGGTCAAACAGGTTGACGACGGAGCCTGCCGCGCCGGTTTTGGCGTCAGGTGCGCCGAATACGACGCGCTTGAGCCGCGCATGCAGCATGGCGCCGCTGCACATGGCGCAGGGCTCCAGGGTGACGTACAGCGTGCAGTCTGGCAGCCGGTAGTTGCCCAGCGCAACTGCTGCTGCGCGCAGGGCGATGATTTCTGCATGGGCGGTTGGGTCGTGACCTTCTATCGGCGCGTTGCGGCCTGTGGCAATTACCTGGCCGCCCTGCACCACCACAGCACCTACCGGTACCTCGCCTGCCTGGGCGGCCAGCGCAGCCTGGGCCAGCGCCAGCTGCATGAAGTGCTCGTCTGATGGGTTTGTGGGTTGAAGGTCAGCGGTCATACGCTATGCATTTTATAGCTGCTTGCGCCCGTATTTATTGGGTAAAAGGCAGATTTGATACCTGAAAACGGCCTTTTTTGAGCCAAAAACAGTTTTTACACGAGGGACTTGCAGAATTAAAAATCAGCAAACACCCAAACTCGCTTAGCGCTTAAATTTTAAGCACTTTTAGCTTGGCTTGGCACTGGCTCAGGGTTAGCGCATCAATTCCCCCTCGCTTCTCG
>JBILXX010000066.1:0-20526 GCA_044378095.1 Polaromonas sp. | reverse complement strand
AAAAATCTCATCTTGCGGTTCTCCTGCATGTAGCGGGCCCGGCTTATGGGGGTGTCTTGCATCCCTTCTCCATAAACCGGACAGATTACTTGCTAAAAACCGGACAAATCATTTACTGCTGACACACTACCTGTAGTGCTTGAATTCCATTCAGACCCTAGGTATAGTGTGTGGAGTATTTGACATTTGATGCGCATATGTCTTTTATGAAGTCGCCCTCAACCGGTTTGAAGCGCTTGCGAAATTGATTTTGCAGCTGCATTAAATGGGTTTTAATGGCCAAAAGCCATGCGGGTTGCCTCAATAGGCTGCGCATCAGATCCAGCCGATAAGCCAAGACAAAAACCCATATAACAAGCCAAGAGGATGCCCATGCAAACTGCGCAAAACACCAGCTCCACTACCAGCATGTCTGCCTTCACGCCAGCTCGCACCAGTGAACACCAGAGCGCCTCAACCAACCCGTTCAGCAACTACCAGATCATCCGCCGCAACGGAGCGGTCGTTCCTTTCGAGCCGAACAAAATCGCCGTCGCCATGATGAAAGCCTTCTTGGCTGTGCATGGCACGCAAGGTGCCGCATCCGCCAGCGTGCGGCAGACGGTTGATGAACTGACCCAAGCTGTGATGCGCGCCATGATGCGCTCACGTCCAGGCGGTGGTACGTTTCATATTGAAGACGTGCAAGACCAGGTTGAGCTGGGCTTGATGCGCGGTGGCCATCATGAAATAGCGCGCGCCTATGTGCTGTACCGCGAAAAGCGCACACAAGAGCGTGCGCGCCAGCCGCAAGCGCAGGCTCCGGCTGCCACACTCATCCACGTCATGGACGGCGGTAAAAAAGTAGCGCTGGACATTCGTAACCTGCAAGCGCTGATTGAAGCGTCGTGCGCCAACCTGGGTGCGGATGTCAAGCCCGACCCCATCGTGGCCGAGACCATGCGCAACCTGTATGACGGCGTGCCGATTGATGAGGTGTACAAGGCATCCATTCTTGCCGCCCGCACGTTGATTGAAAAAGACCCGGACTACACCTACGCCACAGCGCGTCTGTTGATGCACACCATTCGCCGCGAAGTGCTGGGCGAAGAAGTCGCGCACGAAGACATGCAAACCCGCTACGCTGAATACTTCCCGGGCTTTATTGCCAAGGGCGTTCAAAACGAGCTGCTGGATGAAAAGCTCCAGCAATTTGACTTGGCTCGCCTGGGGGCAGCCCTGAAACCCGAGCGTGATTTGCAGTTTGACTACCTGGGCCTGCAGACACTGTTTGATCGCTACTTTCTGCATGTCCGCAAGCAGCGCATTGAGCTGCCGCAAGCTTTCTTCATGCGTGTGGCCATGGGCTTGTCGCTCAATGAAATCAACCGCGAAGAGCGAGCGATAGAGTTTTACGAAATCCTGTCGTCGTTTGACTTCATGTCCAGCACGCCCACGCTGTTCAACGCCGGCACGCTGCGCTCGCAGCTGTCATCGTGCTACCTGACGACCGTCGCTGACGATTTGGGTGGTATTTACGATGCGATCAAGGAAAACGCGCTGCTGTCCAAATTTGCAGGCGGCCTGGGCAACGACTGGACGCCGGTACGCGCTCTGGGCGCGCATATCAAGGGCACGAACGGTGAATCACAAGGCGTGGTGCCTTTCCTGAAAGTCGTCAACGACACCGCTGTGGCAGTGAACCAGGGCGGCAAGCGCAAGGGCGCTGTTTGTGCCTACCTGGAAACCTGGCACCTGGATATCGAAGAGTTTCTGGAGCTGCGCAAAAACACCGGCGATGACCGCCGACGGACGCACGACATGAACACCGCCAACTGGATTCCAGATCTCTTCATGCGTCGTGTGATGGAAAAAGGCAGCTGGACCTTGTTCTCACCATCAGACACGCCTGATCTGCACGACAAGTTTGGCAGGGATTTTGAAAAGCTCTACACCGCCTACGAAGCCAAAGCTGAGCGTGGCGAGATCAAACCTGCCCGCAAACTGCAGGCCACTGACATGTGGCGCAAGATGCTGTCGATGCTGTTTGAAACTGGTCATCCCTGGATTACTTTCAAAGACGCCTGCAACGTACGCTCTCCGCAGCAGCATACGGGTGTGGTGCATTCGTCCAATCTCTGCACCGAGATCACACTGAACACCAGCGAGACGGAAACGGCTGTCTGCAACCTTGGCTCGGTCAACCTGGTGCAGCACCTGAAAACATTGTCTGATGGCGCCAAGGTGCTGGACCACGACAAGCTTCAAAAGACCATCACCACTGCCATGCGCATGCTGGATAACGTGATTGACATCAATTACTACGCTGTTAAAAAGGCGCGTGATTCCAACATGCGCCATCGCCCGGTGGGTTTGGGCATCATGGGATTTCAGGACTGCCTGTATGAGCTGCGTGTGCCTTACGCTTCGCAAGAAGCGGTTGAGTTTGCAGACAAGTCGATGGAAGCCGTCTGCTACCACGCTTACTGGGCGTCGACCGAGCTGGCCAAAGAGCGCGGCAAGTATGCGACCTACAAAGGTTCGCTCTGGGACAAAGGCATCTTGCCGCTGGACACGCTAGACATGTTGCTCCAAGAGCGTGGTGGCTATGTTGAAGTGGATCGTTCGGCAACGCTGGACTGGGACGCTCTGCGTAAAAAGATTGCGATGGACGGTATGCGCAACTCGAACTGCGTTGCCATTGCGCCCACAGCCACCATTTCCAACATCATTGGAGTCGATGCCTGCATTGAGCCGTGTTTTGGCAACCTGTCGGTCAAGTCCAATTTGTCGGGCGAATTCACTGTCATCAACCATTACCTGGTGCGGGACCTGAAGCGCCTGGGCTTGTGGGACGATGTCATGGTGGTGGACCTGAAACACTTTGACGGCTCACTGCGTCCCATTGACCGCGTGCCGCAAGATGTCAAGGCGCTGTATGCCACCGCGTTTGAAGTTGAAACTTCATGGATTGTGGAAGCTGCTTCACGTCGCCAGAAGTGGATTGACCAGGCTCAGTCACTCAACATTTACATGGCAGGTGCATCGGGTAAAAAGCTGGATGAGACCTACAAACTCGCCTGGCTGCGCGGCTTGAAGACCACTTACTATCTGCGCACACAAAGCGCCACGCATGCTGAAAAATCAACCGTGACAGCTGGCAAGATGAACTCGGTTGCATCGAGCACCGTAACCGCTGCCAGCAGCATGAGCGCGATTGACAAGGCTGCCGCGGCAGCGCAAGCGCAAATGAATTCAACGCCTGCTACCGACATCAAGTTCTGTGCGATAGATGATCCTGGTTGCGAAGCTTGCCAATAAAACGGAGGTCACACATTGACTGAGATTTCGATGTGTGATTTTCGATGCGCAATTTTCGATGTAATTGAGCAACACAAATATGCAGCGATGTGAATGAACACTTTTCATTTTGTATCGCTGCTTTCATAATCTAGAACATTGGAAACATCTATGTTGACCTGGGACGAAGAAGTCAAACCATCACTGCAAAATTCACTCACCAGCGGCATGCCAGGCAGCCGTGGGGCGGAACTTCCGACTTTGAATTCTGAGGATGTATCTCCACGCATTCGCATGCTGGATGACGGCATCTATGCCCCTAACCTGATGCAAGCCTCTGCATCACCTGCCGTTGAATCAGTCGCTGCTGCTCCCGCCGTGATGAAGCGCGTCAAGGCTTCGGACAAGCGCATCATCAATGGCCAGACCGACGTTAACCAGCTGGTGCCCTTCAAATACAAATGGGCTTGGGAAAAGTATTTGGCTACTTGCGCCAACCACTGGATGCCGCAAGAAGTCAACATGACGCGCGACATTGCCTTGTGGAAAGATCCCAATGGCTTGACGGAAGACGAGCGCCGCCTGGTCAAACGCAACTTGGGCTTTTTTGTCACTGCTGATTCACTGGCTGCCAACAACATCGTGTTGGGCACTTATCGGCACATTACGGCGCCCGAGTGCCGCCAGTTCTTGCTGCGTCAGGCATTTGAAGAGGCCATTCATACCCATGCCTACCAGTACATTACGGAGTCGCTGGGTCTGGATGAAGGTGAAATTTTCAATGCCTACAACGAAGTGCAGTCCATCAAGGACAAAGACCAGTTTCTGATTCCGTTCATTGAAGTCATTTCCAACCCGCACTTTAAAACTGGCACCCAGGAAGCTGACCAGACCCTGCTCAAGTCACTGATCGTGTTTGCCTGCCTTATGGAAGGCCTGTTCTTTTATGTCGGCTTCACGCAGATTCTGGCTCTTGGTCGGCAAAACAAAATGACAGGTGCTGCCGAGCAGTACCAGTACATCCTGCGCGACGAGTCCATGCATTGCAATTTCGGAATTGATTTGATCAACCAGCTCAAGCTTGAAAACCCAGGCTTGTGGACGGCTGAGTTCAAAGCTGAAATCAAGGCGCTGTTCATGCAGGCCGTTGAGCTGGAATACCGATATGCCGAGGACACCATGCCGCGCGGTGTGCTGGGTCTGAATGCCTCCATGTTCAAAGGCTATCTGCGCTACATTGCAAATCGCCGTGCCACGCAAATTGGCCTGGAAACACTGTTCCCGAACGAAGAAAATCCGTTCCCCTGGATGAGTGAAATGATTGACCTGAAGAAGGAACGCAACTTCTTTGAAACCCGCGTGATCGAGTACCAGTCCGGTGGTGCCTTGTCATGGGATTGATCTAACTGAATTTCGGAATACAACCCAAACTATGTTTTTCAGAATTGCAATGACCAATAGCTACACCACAGAGTGTGCGTTGGGTATTGCTCCGGTGTTCGCAGCGCTGGGCCCGGTTATCCGTTGGCTCAACACCGCGAATCGCTTTGCGTACTCCAAACGTGAAGTGCTCTTTGCAACGTAAAAAGGAGAAAACTATGGCAACTGCGAAAAAACCTGCGGCTAAAAAAGCTGCACCAGCGAAGAAAGCCCCTGCGAAAAAAGTAGCCGCTAAAAAAGCGCCTGCCAAAAAAGCACCGGCTAAAAAAGTAGTGGCGAAAAAAGCACCGGCCAAAAAAGCCGCTGCCAAAAAAGCGCCTGCTAAAAAAGCACCAGCGAAGAAAGTAGCTGCTAAAAAAGCACCGGCCAAAAAAGCTGCTGCCAAAAAAGCACCAGCGAAGAAAGCCGCAGCCAAGAAAGTAGCGAAAAAGCCCGCTGCCAAGAAAGCCGCGAAAAAGCCCGCTGCCAAGAAAGCCGCGAAAAAACCCGCTGCCAAAGCACCTGCTGCACCGGCTGCCCCTGCGGCTCAGACTACTCTGAACCCGCAAGCTGCCTGGCCGTTTCCAACAGCCAGCAAGCCGTAAGCAGTAAGGTACTTCTGCTTGAAAAGCCCAGCATCTTTGATGCCGGGCTTTTTTTATGGGAAATCGAATTGAATGCTATTGAAAAATGAGCTGCTTGCGCCCGTATTCAATGGGTTATGGTCAAAAAAGATGCCATTTCAGGCAATTTCCAATGTTTCCAGCGTGTAATTTTGTCCGCCACGGTAGGCAATCTTGTGGGCACCCACGCGATTGCCCAGCTCAGCGCAACGCACCAGCGACCAGCCTTGCTCCAGGCCGAACAGCAGCGCACCGCGAAACGCATCGCCGCAACCGGTCGGGTCTACCACCTCGGTGGCTGTAACAGGTGCCACCAGCGTTTTTTCACCACCCACCCACACTTCGCAGCCTTCAGCGCCAAGTGTGACGATCAAGCCTTCAACTTTGCGGGACAGCTCGGCACACGACAAGCCGGTACGGTCGCACAGCAGCTTGGCTTCGTAGTCATTCACGGTGACCCAGGTCGCCAGATCAACAAAATGTGCGAGGTCTTTACCGTCAAACATGGGCAAACCCTGGCCCGGATCAAACACAAAAGGAATGTTCGCCGCCTTGAACTGTTCGGCATGTTGCAGCATCGCGTCACGCCCGTCAGGCGACACAATACCCAGCTTGATGTCGCTGCGAGCTGCGATTTTTGTCACATGGGCCTGCATCATTGCACCTGGGTGAAATGCGGTGATCTGGTTGTTGTCCCGGTCGGTCATGATCATGGCCTGCGCTGTGTAGTTGTCAGCCACCTCGCTCACAAATTCGGTGCTGATGCCCATGTTTTTCATGCGTGCCGCATAGTCTGCACCATCACTGCCAATGGTGGCCATGGGCAGCGGTGAGCCGCCCAATTGCTTGAGGGCGTAAGCGATGTTGCCAGCGCAGCCTCCAAACTCACGGCGCAGGCTGGGTACCAAAAAAGACACATTCAGAATATGCAATTGCTCGGGCAGAATTTGTTCCGCAAAGCGGCCTTCAAATGTCATGATGGTGTCAAAGGCCAGAGATCCACAAATTACAGCAGGCATAAAGTTGTTTTAAAAAGTTAAGGGTAAAAAGCAAGAAGACGGTAACCCGCCACACGTCGGGACACGTTGCCAGCATCGCGTGGCGCTTCAAGCGGCGTCAACTGCAGGGTCAGCGCGCCTGAAAACTCCGCGCTGGCAGTCAGCAAACCGCTGGGCATGCCAAACTGTACCGGCGTCAGCACGCGGCGTATCACGGCCTGGTCCTGGCTGTCGGTCAATGTCACTTCAAGCGATGGCATGGCGACAGCGGTTGCGGTTGTGTTTTTAATCACAAAACTTAAGGCGTACAACGAATCATTGACCTTATTGAACGACGAACTGTCGATCACGATGGCTTCAATCTGCCGCATCGGACCAACATTGCAGGCCAGCACGTCACAGATCATTTGCAACGCAGGTTTGAGCCTGGGCTCAAACACAGCCAGCCTGTCGCGCTGCTGCACCGCCAGTTGAAGTGCCAGTAAAGCCATCAGCAACAAAGCCAAAAACACAAGCAAAACGCGAACTAATGGCCTGCGCCAAAACGCCTGGCGACGTGCGTCTCGTACAAACGAGACGTCTGCCGGGACTTCATCGCGCGCATCATCAGGAATATCCTCAACGGGCGATGCAGAAACAGGATTGTCGTTCACCCTCAATGCCTCAGCGACTTCCTGAGCATAAGAAGAATCCGCAGACTCGGGTGTGTTCAGACTGACGTTTTGCAGATTCGCATAGGCGCCAGCGTTTGTGTCCTGTGGAGGCGCAGGCGCGATGTCCATTGCATCTGGCTCAACGATTGGCGCAGGCAAATCAGTCTGGAGCGGCTTTTCGGCTTGCAAATGCAGCGACGCATCGAACACCTCCGTGCAATGTCCACATCTCACCCAGCCCTGCGAGACTTTGAGTTGGTCAGACACGACTTTGAACATCGTGCCGCAAGCGGGGCAGCGCGTAATCAGGCTCATTTAGCGCTGTATTGTAAGTGGGCGGTGCTTGGAAAACTCACACCGGTCAAGCGCAGCTCATAGCCTGGCTGTCATCAATATCCAGCCGTCTTCGCTATCAGATACCTCCAGAGCACACCAAGGCGCGTAAGCCGTTTTCAGCTCATCGGCCTGACGCGCCAAGATCCCCGCCAGCACCAAGTGCCCACCTTTGGCAACATGGCTGCACAGCAGCGGTGCCAGCACCTTCAACGGCGTGGCCAGAATATTGGCCAGTACGGTTTGGTACTGACCGTCAGCTTTGTCTGGCAAGCCGGCATCGAGCTGCACATGATTGGCATCAGCGTTAGCGCGGGTCGACTCCACCGCGGCTTCGTCGATGTCTACCGCGTTAATGCCATGCGCCCCAAACATGGCCGCACCAATGGCCAAAATACCAGAGCCACAACCGTAGTCCAGAACATTTCCAAGCGCTGTTTTTTGATGTGCAATCCATTTGAGACACATGCGTGTCGTCGGGTGCGTCCCCGTACCAAACGCCAAACCCGGGTCTAGTCGAATCACCTGCACCGCCTGCGCAGGCGGCTCGTGCCAGGTGGGCACAATCCAGAACTCAGGCGTGATCTGCACTGGTGCAAACTGCGATTGCGTCAGACGCACCCAATCTTGGTCGGGCACGTTTTGAATCGTCACGATGGCGCAATCAGCAAAAAAATCCTGTGCCTTCAGCAGTTCGGCCGCCTCCACGGCCTGTACTTCGGTTGCAAACAGGGACACCACACGCGAACGGTTCCAGCCGGCTTTGGGTGGCGGCATGTCAGGCTCGCCAAACAGCGCTTGTTCGTGATCTGTGTGCGCGTCGGCATCTTCAACCGACACGCTGAGCGCATCCAGCGCATCCAGCGCATCGCTGACGGCTTCGACACCGCTTTCAGGAACTAACAAGATCAACTCAAACATGGCTATTTCTTTTCAAGCAGGGGCCGCGGATCTGGCTTTGCCAGTCCGCAGGTGCAGCGGCCCCCTCGGGGCTGGAGCCTGCAGCTCCAAACCTGCTTGAGCAGGTTTGGACAGGCGACAGAAGCGAAGCCTCTGGCAAGCGGCGGCCTGCAAGGTGCAGGGAGCACACGCAGTGAGCGACCGTGGGGGCCACGTTCTAGCGCACCCGCTTGCTTAGCCACTCTTCAAGGTAGTGAATGTTGGTGCCGCCATCCATGAACTTGGCGTCCACCATCAGCTCGCGGTGCAGCGCAATGTTGGTGTTGATACCTTCGACCACCGTCTCTGCCAGAGCCGTGCGCATGCGCGCCAGGGCTTGCTCGCGGGTGTCGCCGTGCACAATGATCTTGCCAATCATCGAGTCGTAGTTGGGCGGCACAAAGTAATTTGCATAAATGTGAGAGTCAACCCGCACACCTGGCCCGCCCGGCGTGTGCCAGGTCGTGATGCGTCCCGGCGACGGCGTGAATTTGTACGGATCTTCGGCATTGATACGGCATTCAATCGAATGGCCTTTGATCTGAATGTCACGCTGGGCGAATGGCAGCTTTTCACCCGCTGCCACCATGATTTGCGTGCGTACCACGTCCACGCCCGTGACCCATTCCGTCACCGGATGCTCCACCTGCACGCGGGTGTTCATTTCAATGAAGTAAAACTCACCGTTTTCAAACAAAAACTCAAACGTGCCCGCGCCGCGGTACCCGATTTTCTTGACCGCCGCCACGCAGCGTTCGCCGATGCGTTCAATCAGTTTGCGAGGGATACCAGGCGCGGGCGCTTCTTCAATGATTTTTTGATGCCGCCGCTGCATGGAGCAGTCGCGCTCGCCCAGCCAAACCGCATTGCGGTGCTGGTCAGCCATGATCTGGATCTCAATGTGCCGGGGGTTCTGGAGAAACTTCTCCATATACACCTCAGGGTTGCCAAATGCTGCACCGGCTTCGGCCTTGGTGGTTTGCACGGCATGCAGCAGCGCTGCCTCGGTATGCACCACACGCATGCCGCGTCCGCCACCGCCGCCAGCGGCTTTGATGATGACCGGGTAACCGACCTGCTTGGCCGTGCGTTTGATGGTGGCAGCATCATCTGGCAACGCGCCTTCAGACCCTGGCACACAGGGCACACCCGCCTTGATCATGGTTTGTTTGGCCGACACCTTGTCGCCCATGATGCGAATCGACTCCGGTGTAGGGCCGATAAATTTAAAGCCACTTTGCTCAACCCGCTCGGCAAAGTCAGCGTTTTCGCTCAAAAAGCCATACCCTGGGTGAATCGCCTCGGCGTCCGTCACTTCAGCCGCCGAAATAATGGCCGGCATGTTCAGGTAGCTGTCTTTGGACGGTGCAGGGCCAATACAAACCGATTCATCCGCCAGTTTGATGTATTTGGCATCACGGTCAGCTTCGGAATAAACCATCACCGCCTTGACACCCAGCTCTCGGCAGGCGCGCTGGATTCTTAAGGCTATTTCGCCGCGATTGGCAATCAGGATCTTTTTAAACATGCCTGCTTGCCGCTCAGTCGATCAAAAACAAAGGTTGCCCATATTCAACCGCCTGACCGTTTTGGCAAAGTATTTTGCTGATCGAGCCGGACTTGTCGGCTTCAATTTCATTCAGGATTTTCATCGCCTCAATGATGCAGATGGTCGCGCCTTCCTTGACGATGTCGCCCACCTCGACAAATGGTTTGGCACCCGGACTGGCCGACCGGTAAAAGGTACCGACCATGGGCGATTTGACAGCATGGCTGGCTTCAACAGCAGGCGCAGTATCAGCTACCGGGGCTGCTGCGGCCACCGGGGGAGCTACGGGGGCGGCGACCATGGCCGCAGCAGGTTGCTGCATCACCATCGGCGCACCACTGGACTTGACAATGCGTACCTTGCCCTCGGCTTCGGTGATCTCCAGTTCAGACACGTTGGAGTCTGAAACCAGGTCAATCAGCGTTTTGAGTTTTCTTAAATCCATGCTTTTCTCCAACGAGTGCAGTTGCTCAGAAAGTGGCCGCTTTGCCCATCTTTCTTCTTTCTGCGCTTACTTATGTCATTCAGGCTCTAATTTTCTTTATCAGCGGATTTGGCTTTTGGCCAACCGAGGTATCCTGACAGCGAAAGCGCAGAGTGTACTCCAAGGAAAAACGATTTGAAGCATTTGCAATGATTGGAAGCATGAAAAGTCGTCATTTAATGATGGTTGAAAATGACGTAATTAAAGGCCGACTTAGTCAGTTTTGACTGCAGTTGAGGGCGGTTATTTTAGTTGAGCCCATTGCGCCAAATCTTCCCTGGAGACTTTGCCGGTTTTGCGGTGCAGCAGCGCACCTGAGGCCCCAAACACGACCGTGAATGGCAAGCCTCCCGACAGATTACCCATCGATTTGCTCAGTTCAGTCCCGCTCAAGCCCGCCATGCCCACTGCAAAGCTCAGAGGCTTGGCCTGCAGCCACTTGCGCACAGCGCTGGGCTGGTCAACCGCCAAGCCCAGCACCTGCCAGCCCTTGGCTTTTTGTTCTTGGTAAAAGGCATCCAGCAAGGGCAGTTCTTCCACACACGGCGGGCACCAGGTGGCCCAAAAGTTCAGCAGCAACGGTTTGCCGCGAAAGCTGCTCATGGGTTGAGGCTGGCCGTCCGGCGTGTCAAAGCTCATGGCCCAAAGACTGTCTTGCACAGCCGTGGTTTGCCCGGTCGTCAGTTTTTGTGGTTCGTATTTGAACCAGGCTGCGCCCACACCGGCCAGCCCAGCGGCCGCTGCCGCACTTATATAGAGTAAGTTTCTTCTGTCCATCGTTCAGACTTTAGCTTCTTTGGTCAAGAGGTTTTCAACCGCAAGCACATCCCCACGCGGCTTGCGGCCTTTATCGTCAGGTTTTAACGCCCCGCGCAGATCATCATGGTCATAGACCATGAAGTGCACGCCAATGTTTTCACCCAATGGTTTGCACAGGCTGCTCAAGCTCAGCGCCTCCACTTTGCCCCCGGTAAACCCGGTTACGGTGCGCGGCTCGTAGTCCACGTTGTGCTCAATCAGCGCAATTTCAGCCGATTTCGGGTCGTCACAAAACAGCTGAATGTAAATGTCACTCAACCTGGTCGCTGTGCCATGCCACACTGCCCCCGCCAAATGCGGCCTGAAGTCTGCCATGCGAAGCATCCATACCAGCGCCAGCTCTCGCAGCGCGGCAAGCTCTAGCGGCTGGGTATCGGCACAAAAAACGGCGATGTATTCCATCACCGCATCTTCGACCTCGGCGTTGTCAGGCAACTCAGCACGCGCGGGCAGCCCCATCTGCTTGACCGCCCGCCGCTTGGCCGGGCCATATTCAAGACCTTCTTCAACCACCAGGGCGGCGGCGTTAGCGGCTATTTCAGATTTAAGGGTTTGCAATGAATAACTATAAAAAATTCAAAGTCAGAGTTTAGGTCAGACTTTTACCAAAGCCACACACTCCTAAAATACGTCCCATGCACATACACATACTAGGCATTTGCGGCACGTTCATGGGTGGTCTGGCTGCCTTGGCGGTTGAGGCGGGGCACAAGGTCACGGGCTGCGACACCGGGGTGTACCCGCCCATGAGTGACCAGCTTCGCGCTTTGGGCATTGACCTGGTGGAGGGCTACGGCGCGGATCAATTGGCTTTCAACCCGGATGTGTTTGTGGTGGGCAATGTGGTTTCTCGGGCGCATCTGGCGGATGGCCCACCGAAATACCCGCTCATGGAAGCGATTTTGAACGCTGGCCTGCCTTACACCAGCGGCCCGCAGTGGCTGGCAGAACATGTCCTGCAAAGTCGCCATGTTCTGGCGGTGGCGGGCACGCACGGTAAAACCACCACCACGGCGATGCTGACCTGGATTCTGGAATGCGCAGGGCTGCAGCCTGGCTTTTTGGTGGGCGGCGTGCCACTGAATTTTGGCGTGTCGGCTCGTCTCGGAGGTCTTTCAGGCAAGCAGGGGCCGCAGAACCGGCTTGGCCGGGCTGCAGGCGCAGCGGCCCCCTCGGGGGGCAGCGTCCACACGCAGTGGGAAAGCGTGGGGGCGACATTCGTCATTGAAGCTGATGAGTACGACACCGCGTTTTTTGACAAGCGCAGCAAGTTTGTGCACTACCGCCCGCGCACGGCGATCCTGAACAACCTCGAATACGACCATGCCGATATTTTTGACAATCTGGCGGCGATTGAGCGGCAGTTTCACCACCTGGTGCGTACCGTGCCATCTACTGGCCGGGTGGTGGTGAACGCAGCTGAAGAAAGCCTGGAAAGGGTCATCGCCCAGGGCTGCTGGAGTGAGCAGGTACTCTTCGGCAAAGCGTGGGCCAATAAAGAGGGTTTTACGGCGCAAGGCGAGCCGGGCGACTTTGAAGTCCTCAAAGCGGGCAAGCCCGTGGCCAGAGTTCAGTGGAACGTCAGCGGCGTTCACAACCAGCTCAACGCCCTGGCCGCCATCGCCGCTGCCGAGCATGTCGGCGTTGACCCGCAGGTGGCAAGCGACGCACTGGCCAGCTTTCAAAACGTCAAGCGCCGGATGGAAGTTGTCGGCGTGGTCAGCAAAGTCGGCGGCGACATCACTGTGTATGACGACTTTGCCCATCACCCGACCGCCATCCACACCACGATAGATGGCCTGCGCCGCCAGCTTAACGCTGCGGGTAAAACCGCCGACCGGATACTGGCCGTGTTTGAGCCGCGCAGCAACACCATGAAACTTGGCACCATGACGGCCCAGCTGCCGTGGAGTCTTCAGGCCGCTGACGTCGCCTTTTGCCACGCAGGCGGGCTGGACTGGAACGCGCGCGAGGCGCTGGCCCCGATGGTGGACCGGGCGCGCGTGGCCGACACCATTGACGAGCTGGTCCAACAGGTCAAATCAGCAGCCAGGCCGGGCGACCATGTGCTGTGCATGAGCAACGGCGGCTTTGGCGGCGTACACGGCAAGCTGCTGGCGGCATTGGCGTAACTGGTTTACTATAAATTCAGGAGCTGCTTGCGCACGTATTGATTGATCTAAAGGCCGATTTGATGCCTGAAATCGGCCTGAAATCCTCAAAAATCACGGTTGATTGAGCCGGTGTCGGGTTTTCAGCTCAAAAATAGCCTGTTTTTAAGTGCCAAATAAGCATCAAGCTCAATCAATACGGGCGCAACCAGCTATAAATAAAATAGCAGCTAAAAAGCTGACTCCACATAGGTGTAGATGTAGTTAGAGCCGCCGCTCACGTTACCCAACAGGCGCGATGCGCCAAAAATGCCCGACCGGTGCGATACGCCGAAGCCGACGAAGGTTTCTTTCAGTGACCGCACGCCCAGCAGATCGCCTACGCTGATGTCGATCGTCGGGTCCAGGTAGTTCAGCAGGCGCGAGGTGGTTTTACCGTTCTGGCTGGTGACCTCGGTGTATGGCACGCGCTGCGCCGCTGACAGGCCCACGCCCACGCCAAGCCGGGTTTTGACGCTGTTGCTCCACGGAAAGCCGTAGTAGATGGCTTTCATGAAAAGATCGACCTGCAAGCCATTGGTCTGCAGGCCACGCTCGTCGTGGTGCGTCAGGCCCACATAGCCGGCAAAGTCGAGCGGCCAGCCGTTGAGTTTTTCGATGAAGGGCTTGCCGACCTGGATGCCGCTGATACTGGTGGCGTTGACCTTGGCGGTTGACAGGCAGCGCGCGGTGATGATGCGGGCCAGGTGGCAACCGTCTTCTGTTGCCTTGCCGTAAAGCAGCTTGACATAAGTGGGCGAGCTCGGCTCGTTCCACTGACGCGTGTGACTGCCAAAGTCATAAGCTGCGCCGATGTACACAGCGGGCAGGACGCGCTTTTGCACGATGGGGCTGTTTTTAACCGACGTGCCCAGCACGGTGGCCGATACAGCTGCCAGTAGCCGCCAGCGTTCAGACACGTCATACGAGCCATACAAGCCCAGTTGCGCCTGGGTGCCTGCGCCCGGTGTGTAGGCTGTGCGGGTTACCGTCGCCTCGTTGCCCAGCACGCCGTAGTAATAGTTGTTGAGCCTGGCGTCACGCCACGACAAACTCACATCAGGCCGCAATGACCACGGCCCGGAGCGCCATTCATAGCCGTAGCCCAACCGTGCCTCGGTGCCGCGTGATGCGCTGCCCACATCCTTGAGTAATTCAGCGCGCAGTGTGCCCCAGGGTTGCCGTAGCCGGTAAGCCAGACCCAGGTCGATGCCTGAATCTCGTGGCGCCATGCCGGCCAGGCTGGCGGGAAGGTTTTCTGCCGGGAAGCCCTCAAACCGCTGCTCAATAAACATTTCAATGCCTTGGCCAGAGCTGCGGTCGCCGTCATTAAAAAGCTTGAGACCCGCCCGGTTGGCACGCAGAAAAAGCCGTTCACCCTCATACAAATACAGCGGCACCAGGTCGTAGCGCGTGCCGCCGCCCAGGTAGGGCGATGTGCTGGCGTGCACCGCCACGCCCAGCCCGGCGCTGCCGGGTGTGTTCAAAATATCTGTCAGCGGCTCCAGGCCATCGGCTGCTGCGGGCATGCCTGCTGCCACGGCGCAGGTCAGCAGGCAGGCGTTGAAAAGTGCTTTGTATTTCTTCATGTCGGGTGTTTGGGCTGGCGGGTTGATACCTGCCCGGAATGCTAACTTTGAAGCTTTGATGCCATAGACAAGGTTTGTAAGCAAAAGTCTGAAAAGTTTGTAGGCCAAAAGGCAAAAAAACCGCTGATGCGGGCTTTTAAACAGGGGCTTGGTGTTTTAGAACGGAATATCGTCGTCCATGTCGTCAAAACCACTGGCGGCTTTGGCTGGGGCTGCTTTGGCCGCTGGCGCCGGGCGGGCAGCAGGTGCCCGGGGTACGCTGTAGCCACCACCGTCATCGCTGTCGGAAGCGCCACCACCGCCCATACCCTGGCGGCTGCCCAGCATTTGCATCTGGTCGGCGCGGATCTCGGTGGTGTATTTGTCCACGCCGTCCTTGTCGGTCCACTTGCGGGTGCGCAGGCTGCCTTCTACATAGACTTGTGAGCCCTTTTTCAGGTACTGACCCACGATTTCAGCCAGCCGGCCATTGAAGGCCACGCGATGCCATTCAGTGGCCTCTTTCATTTCACCGCTGGTTTTGTCTTTCCAGCGATCAGTGGTGGCAATGGTGACGTTGGCGATCTGGTCGCCATTGGGGAAGCTGCGCATTTCAGGGTCTTTGCCCAGGTTGCCGACGATGATGACTTTGTTGACTGAGGCCATGTTTTTCTCCTAATCAATACAGTTTACCCGCCTGCAGGCAGCCATGCCAAAACTGCCGGGGTTGGCTATGATGTCCGGTTGTTCTCTTTTTGGCACTGATGTGAATTCTCCTAACGACGCCAAGTACCTGGCCAATATTTTGGCGACCCAGCGAATCAGCATTCGCGGCGCGCGCACGCACAACCTGAAGAACATCGACCTTGACATTCCGCGCAACCAGCTCGTCGTCATCACGGGCTTGAGCGGCTCGGGCAAGTCATCGCTGGCGTTTGACACCCTGTACGCCGAAGGCCAACGCCGTTATGTTGAAAGCCTGAGCACCTATGCCCGCCAGTTTTTGCAACTGATGGACAAACCCGATGTGGACATGATCGAAGGCCTGTCGCCAGCCATTTCCATCGAACAAAAAGCCACCTCGCACAACCCACGCTCCACGGTTGGCACAGTTACCGAGATTCATGACTATTTACGCCTGCTGTTTGCACGCGCAGGCACGCCGTTTTGCCCCGAGCATGACTTGCCGCTGCAAGCGCAAAGCGTGAGTGAAATGGTGGACACGGTGCTGGCGCTGCCCGAAGACACCAAGCTGATGATTCTGGCGCCGGTTGCGCGTGAGAAAAAAGGCGAATTTGTCGAACTGTTTGCCGAGATGCAGGCGCAAGGCTATGTGCGCTTTCGGGTCGATGGCGCGGCCTATGAGTTTGACGAACTGCCTAAACTCAAAAAAACCGAGAAGCACAACATTGACGTGGTGATTGACCGCCTCAAGTCACGCGCTGACCAAACCCAACGCCTGGCCGAAAGCTTTGAAGCGGCCCTGCGCCTGGCCGACAGCAAGGCCATTGCGCTGGAAATGGACACCGGCGTTGAGCATCTGTTCAGCGCCAAATTTTCCTGCCCGGTGTGCAGCTATTCGCTGGCCGACATGGAGCCGCGCCTGTTCTCGTTCAACTCACCGGTAGGCGCGTGCCCCAGTTGCGACGGCCTGGGCCACAAAGAGTTTTTTGACCCAACGCGCATTGTTGCCTTCCCGTCGCTCAGTCTGGCCAGTGGCGCTGTCAAGGGCTGGGACAGGCGCAACGGGTATTACTTTTCGATGCTTGAAAGCCTGGCCAGGCATTACGCTTTTGACATTGAAACCGCGTTTGAAGACCTGCCCGTCAAGGTGCAAGAGGTGGTGCTGTGCGGCTCGGGTGACGAAGAAATCAAGTTCTCCTACATCATGGACTCGGGCGCGTCGCAAGGCAAAAAAGTCACCAAAAAGCACCCGTTTGAGGGCGTGATCCGCAACTTTGACCGCCGCTACCGCGAGACCGATTCGAGCACCGTGCGCGACGAGCTGGCGCGCTACCGCAGCGTGCAGCCTTGCCCGGACTGCGACGGCACGCGCCTGCGCAAGGAGGCGCGGCATGTGTACCTTGTTGGCAGCCCCGATGAAAACGGCGTCGTTAAAAAACGTGCGATTTTTGACATCAGCCGCGTCACCTTGCGCGAGAGCTTTGCCTATTTTGACCAGCTCAAAATGTCGGGGGCCAAAGGCGAAATTGCAGGCAAGGTGGTGCGTGAAATTGGCCTGCGCCTGAAGTTTTTGAACGATGTGGGGCTGAACTATTTAAGCCTGGACAGAAGCGCTGAAACACTGTCGGGTGGTGAATCGCAACGCATCCGCCTTGCTTCACAAATCGGCTCAGGCCTGACCGGCGTGATGTATGTGCTGGATGAGCCCAGCATTGGCCTGCACCAGCGCGACAACGATCGTTTGATTGGTACCCTCAAACACCTGCGTGACATTGGCAACAGCGTGCTGGTGGTCGAGCATGACGAAGACATGATTCGCGCCGCTGACCATGTGATTGACATGGGGCCGGGCGCGGGTATTCATGGCGGGCGCGTGATGGCGCAGGGCACGTATGAAGAAGTGCGAGACAACCCGAATTCATTGACGGGCAAGTATCTGGCTCAAACGCTCAAGATTGCGGTGCCCACGCACCGCACACCGTGGCTGCCCGTGGTGAAGAAAGAAAGCACCTTCACGGTCAAAAAAGGCTCGCGCTTTGCCCCCAGCCCCGCGTATGAACGCCGCGCCGCGCGGGAAGCCCAGCACCTGGCCACGCTGGGCGACATGCAGGCGCTGCGCGTTATCAACGCCAGCGGCCACAACCTGAAAAATGTCAGTGTTGAGTTTCCGGTCGGTCTTCTGACCTGTGTGACCGGTGTGTCGGGCTCAGGCAAGTCCACACTGGTCAACGACACGCTGTACGCTGCGGTAGCCCGCACGCTTTACCGCGCGCATGACGAGCCCGCCGCGCATGAAAGCATTGAAGGCATTGAACACTTCGACAAAGTCATCAATGTCGATCAGTCCCCGATTGGCCGCACACCGCGCAGCAACCCGGCAACGTATACAGGCCTGTTCACACCCATCCGTGAGCTGCTGGCAGAGATGAACACCGCGCGTGAGCGTGGGTATGGTGCCGGACGTTTTTCCTTCAACGTTGCGGGTGGCCGCTGCGAGGCCTGCCAGGGCGACGGTGTTGTGAAGGTTGAAATGCACTTTCTGCCCGATGTGTATGTGCCCTGCGACGTGTGCAAAGGCATGCGCTACAACCGTGAAACGCTGGAGGTGCAATACAAGGGCAAAAACATCGCGCAGATTCTGGACTTGACGGTCGAAGCCGCAGCCGAGTTCTTCAAGGCTGTACCCACCATCGCGCGCAAGCTGCACACCCTGCTGGACGTGGGCTTAAGTTACATCAAGCTCGGCCAGGCCGCGACCACCCTGTCGGGCGGTGAGGCGCAGCGGGTCAAGCTGGCACTGGAGTTGAGTAAAAAGGACACCGGTCGCACGCTGTACATCCTGGACGAGCCCACCACCGGCCTGCACTTTGCCGACATTGACCTGCTGCTCAAGGTGCTGCACCAGTTGCGCGACGCAGGCAACACGATTGTGGTGATTGAGCACAATTTAGACGTCATCAAAACCGCTGACTGGGTGATTGACATGGGGCCTGAGGGCGGCGCTGGCGGCGGTACGGTGGTAGGCGTGGGCACGCCTGAGGACATCGCAGCCAATCCTGACAGCCACACCGGGCGGTATCTTCAACGGCTCTTGGGATGACCGGCCGCCTGACGGGACGTGACCTGCTGGCACTGTCGGTCGTCGTGACCCTTTGGGGGCTCAACTTTGTGGTCATGAAGTTTGCCCTGCGCGACTTCACGCCTTTTCAGCTGGGTGCAGCGCGTTACGTGTTTGCAGTGCTGCCGCTGATGCTGTTCATCAAGCCGCCGCCCATAGCACGCCAATGGCTGTTGATGTATGGCCTCTTTCAGGGCGTTGGGCAGTTTGGCCTGCTGTTTTTTGCGCTCAAGATCGGCATGACAGCCGCACTGGCATCCGTGCTGCTGCAAACCCAGAATTTTTTTACAGCGCTGTTTGGTTTTGTATTGCTGGGTGAGCGCGCCAGCCGGTCCCTGCAAGTGGGCCTGGTATTGGCCGCCCTGGGGCTGACATGCTTTGTGCTGAACTACATTCAGCCCGCCAGCCCCTACACGGGGGCCACCACTTTGCCGGGGCTGCTCCTCACACTGTGCGCAGCGGCCATGTGGGCAGCGTCCAACATTGTGGCCCGCCGGGTTCAGCAATCGTCGTCAGACTACTCGCCCATGGCCTTTGTGGTGTGGAGCAGTACGGTCGCCGTCCTGCCATTTGTAGCCCTGTCTCTGGCGTTCGATGCGCCCGGCACGCGTTGGCTCTGGCTGGATGCACGCCCCAGCAGCTGGCTGGCTGTGGCGTATCTGGGGTGGATGGCCACCATTGTTGGCTACAGCTTGTGGACGGGACTGCTCAAACGCTACCCCGCCAACCGCATTGCGCCGTTCAGCCTGGGCGTGCCGGTTGTAGGGCTGACCACGGGCATGCTGGTGCTGGGTGAAAGCATCACCCTGTGGCAGTGGGGCGGCATTGCGCTGCTGGTGGCGGCGCTGGCTTGTGTGATGCTGGGCGGGCTGGTGAAACGGCCCTGATTTGGCTCAAGCAGGTTTGGCTTGGCTTTGCCCAGGTCGATGCTTTGTGGCCACGCGAAAAAACATCATTTGCTGCCAACTGGTTACGCAGGTTGACTGCTGCTCATGTGGTTTGCGCTGAGGCCCCGCCGGCTTGAGCGGTTACAGTCAAATTCTTGTGCAGCCCCCTGAATAGCTTTCCCGGATGCTGCTATATATTGATCAACCAACACAGACAACGTATCAAGCCATGTCATCCATCACCCTGCGTTTTTTGGCCGAACCCAGCACCGTCAACTTTGGCGGCAAGGTGCATGGCGGCACCGTCATGAAATGGATTGACGAGGCCGGTTACGCCTGCGCCACACGCTGGGCCAGGCGCTATTGCGTCACCGTGTCGGTTGGCAGCATCCGCTTTCAGCGCCCCATCATGATTGGCGACCTGGTGGAGGTTGAAGCCCGGCTGGCTTACACCGGCAAGACCAGCATGAACATTTCAGTCGAGGTGCGCGCGGGCGACATGAAAGTCGGACAGATGGAAAAAATCACCGAATGCGTGGTGGTGTTTGTGGCCGTTGACCCTGACGGCAAAGCCTTGCCGATAGACGCATGGCGGCCCGAAACCCCCGGTGATGTGGCACTGGCCACGTATGTGAAAACGCATCTGGATTTGGCCAGGGCGTCGCAGCCGGGTGCCTGATGCGCGGGTACGCGCTGGCAATTTTTTCTCTGATCTCGTGCAGTCGTCAACTTTTTACATAAACGGCGCTAATGTTGGTAATTCAGCAGGGCTGGCCACACAGTCCGGTACAGTTCGATTAGTGCAAATGTGTGGTCGGCACGATAACCGTTTGGTTTTGTAGTCCTTACCCGAGCGTGCTGCTCCCAATACAAAAATAATTAATGTGTTTAGCAGCTTGCTAGTGTAGTGTTGCATATGTATTGAACTTTTATATGAACATCCACTCCAAAGCTGATTACTTCAGTTTAGAGGGATAGCAAAATGAACAATCGCAGGGTAGTAGTCGAATTTGGCCAAGATGA
>JBILXX010000065.1:0-20872 GCA_044378095.1 Polaromonas sp. | reverse complement strand
CTTGGCTGAAATTTGCGGCTGTGCCGATTTGCCGCTGACAGCGGACTTGGTTGTAGTGCGGGGCATGTAACTCCTTTGGGGGAATGGTATGCCTCAAACACAAAATTTCTGACAGGCTCGACCAATGGATTGCGCCGGGCATCCATTATGTGAACCGCGTTTGCTACCTGCTGACAGAAGTGCCACACGATTGGGCTGACGTGCAATTCCGGGTTCATCACGACTTGAAGTCGTTAACGAGTATTGGTCTTAAGCGGCGTCTGGGTACGCTTCGCAAAATCTTGCGCCCTGCATGATCACCCTGAAAATCGAACATCGCGTCTTCGATTGTCATGGTGAATAAAACTCAAGCTATCAGTTTGCCGCAGCCAACCCCTTTTTATGCCGCAAGAAAAACGCCAGCATCGCGCCTGACGCATCGGGGCCGTCGGGGTCGGTGTAGCTGCCTTGGGCGTTGCCGCCTGACCAGGCGTGGGGGCCGGCCATGACGCGCCAGCTTTCAACAAACGGTGTGCCGCTGGCGTTGCTGTACACGGTGCGCTCTGCCTGCTCGGGCTTGCCGGGCGTGCTGCTGCTTTCAATGCTGCTTTTGGTTTTGGTCAGGCTCAGGCCGGACGCTTTGAGTGCGGCCAGTGCCGCGTCGGTGATGAACTCGCCGTTGTCGGGGTTGACGGTGGTGTCTGCCGTGCCATGAAAGACGATGGTTGGCAGGGCCGATGTTTTGTGGCCTTTGGCACCCGAGCGCATGGCGCTGAAGGCTGACATCACGTCTTGCGCGGCGCCTGCGGCCAGGCCTGAATGCACGCCAACAGCGGCAAACAGGTTTGGGTACAGGCCCGACACCAGGGCGGCCATGGCCCCGCCGGCTGACAGGCCGGCGACGTACACGCGGGCTGGGTCGGCGCTGTGTTGGTCGATGACTTTTTGCGTTAGCGCGGCAATCATGCCGGGCTCGCCGCGGCCGGCCTGCTGGTGGCTGGGGTCAAACCAGTTCCAGCAGCGCATGGCGTTGCCGCTGGTGGTTTGCTCGGGGTACAGCACCATGGTGTTGTGCTTGTCTGCCAGCGTGTTCATGGCGGTGCCGTTGGCAAAGTCAAGCGCGTCCTGCTTGCAGCCGTGCAGCAGCACCACCAGCGGCATCAGGTCGCCCACAGCATCGCCAGTGGCTGCCGGAATGTACAGGCGGTAGGGGTAGTTGTCGCCTTCAAATGCGAAGGCATGTTTGCCAAAGCTGGCTTTGCGGCCCGGTTTGGCGGCCGCTGGTGGTTGATGCCCGTCGGCTGCAGGCAAGATGATGACGGCCGGCGGCGCGATGTCGGCACGCGGGTCGTTCGCGGCAGGAGCAGGGGTGGGTCGGGCCGGTGTGGACGTCGGTATGCTTGTAGATATGGTTGTAGATATGGTTGTAGATACGCGAGATGGCTCGGCGCCAAACAAGGTTCGTTGTATCAGACGGGTCGCGTCCAGCAGCTTGCCCACGCCGGTGAGCTTTGTGGCTTTGAGCATGGCTTGGTTGATTGATTTTTGAGCTTGGGGCGATGGCATGTGGGTTCCTGGGCGCAGCAATTGCTGCGCCGCAACAGGGCTGACGCGACTTCGGTCTTGCAGTGCGCCGCCACCAGCAGCTCGCTGGCCGAGGCAAACAGCGCCAGCACGCGGTTGCGCCCCGTTTCGCTGGCATACCTTTTGGTCAGCGCCGAGGCGTCAAACATCAACCGCGCCTCGCCGTCCCGGACAATCGACGCTGCCGCGGGCAATGCTGTGGCGTAAGCAGAAACGCGTTTCACCATGGCGACTCGTTTCGCTCATCCAGCACTGCTTGCGATAAGGACACGCCGGAGCTCAGCACCACAGGTTCAAAAGGTTGCTTCCAGTTGGGCACTTTCTTTGCCGTGTTGGCAGCCATCGGCACCAACTCAGCCACCGGCTTGCCGTGCCGCAAAATACGCACGGTTTCGCCCTTTTCGACCAGGTCAATCATGGCCGACGTGTTGGCGCGGAACTCGCTCAAAGGGATGCTGATAGGAGTAGTTGGCATTTTGTACAAAATTGATCGTTTTGTACATTTTAACAGATGTTGTCCCCGATGGTCGAAAGCCCCCAGTCAATCCGTTCGGGGCCTGTCGTAAAGTACTAGGTCGAACTCCTCAACAAAAAGAGACCTCATGCAAATCACCTCAAACCCCAGCCGCCGCGCGGCCCTGCAAACTGCCAGCGCCTTCGCCGCTGCCGTTGCTCTGCCGACACTTGCCCAAGCCGCCTGGCCCACAAAGCCCATTCGCCTGCTGGTGCCCTTTGCACCCGGCGGCAGCTCTGAAATTGTGGCCCGGTCAGCCGCGAGCGAGCTCAGCAAAACCCTCGGTCAAAACGTGTTTGTTGAAAACAAGCCCGGTGCCAGCGGCAACATTGCCATGGCCGAATGCGCACAAAGCACCGACGGCCACACCCTCATCCTGGGCCACATCGGCACGTTTGCCGTGAACCCCTTTATTTACGACAAGCTGCCGTTTGACACCAATCGCGACTTCAAACCCATTTCTTTACTGGCCAAAGTGCCCAGTCTGTACGTGGTGAACGCCGATGTGCCCGCCAAAAACCTCAAAGAATTCATCGCCCTGGCCAAGTCAAAACCGGGCCGCCTGAACTACGGCTCGGCGGGCAACGGCAGTGCCGGGCATCTGGCCTTTGAATACCTCAAGATGGTCAGCGACATGTTCATTGTGCATGTGCCCTACCGCGGCACAGGCCCACAGCTCACCGACCTGCTGGCAGGTCGACTGGAAGCCGCCAGCGTGGGCGCGCCAGCCATCTTGCCGCACATCAAGTCGGGCAAGCTGCGCTGCATTGCCACGGGCACCAGGGAACGACTGGCCCAGTTGCCCGACGTGCCCACCGTGGCAGAGTCAGGCTACCCCGGCTTTGAAATGACCCAGTGGTATGGCCTGAACGCACCCGCCAACATGCCGCAAGCGGTGATTGACAAAATCGCGGCAGCAACGGCTACAGCCATGAAAAACCCGCAAGCCACCGAGCGCCTGCGCGGTGACACCGCCCAGCCCATCGGTGACACGCCCGCTCAATACGCAGCATTCATTGCCGCCGAGCAAACCCGATGGAAGACCGTCGTTGCCCGAGCCAAAATCAAGCCAGATTGAAGACGTGCAGAAGCTGTGGGAGAGCAAGAGCGCTATGCATTCAGGAGCTTCTTGCGCCCGTATTCATTAGCTTCTAGCCCTAAAACACGCCAAAAACCGGCTATTTCCAGCCTGCCTGGGCCATTTTCAGGCCGTCGAGCGCTGCCTGACGCGGGTCAGTTGCCAAGGTAACTGCACTGACGACCGCCACACCATCGACCCCACAAGTCAGCACGCCGGGCAAACGCTCCAGCGAAATACCGCCAATCGCCACCACCGGGTAGGGTTTGGCCAACTGGGCCCATGCAGCCAACTGCACCAAGCCCACCGGTTCATACGGCATGACTTTCAGCGTAGTCGGGTAAATCGGGCCGATCGCCAGGTAGCTGGGTTGCACGGCTTTGGCGCGCGCCAGTTCGGCCGGGGTATGGGTGGACAAGCCCAGGCGAATACCAGCGTTGCGCAGCGCTTCAATATCGGCGGTGTCCAGATCTTCCTGACCCAAGTGAACACCGTACGCCCCGGCGGCCAAAGCCTGTTGCCAGTGGTCATTGATAAACACCTGCGCATCCGGCACGGCCTTGCCTGCATCAATGGCCGCTTTGACTTGCGCCAGGATGTCAGCCGGCGTGTGGTCAGCCGCCTTGATGCGCAGCTGGATGGTGCGCACGCCCCAGCCCAGCAGGCGCTCGACCCATTCGGCGGTGGGCACCACAGGGTAAAAGCCGATGGGGTGGGCAAGCGGGGCAAAAGGCGCGGTCATGGTGCGTGCCAGAAAGGAACGCCCACCGTGGGCGTTGAAGCTTGAGCGGCGGCGCGCTCGGGCATCGGGGTTGATTCATAAGCTGCGCGGCCAGCAGCCACGCCGTCGGCGAACGCTTTGGCCATTTTTACCGAGTCGCCCGCTTGCGCCACGGCGGTGTTCAGCAGCACGGCGTCGTAGCCCAGTTCCATCACGGCAGCGGCGTGCGATGGCCGGCCCAGGCCTGCATCGACAATCAGCACGGCATCTGGCAAGCGGCGACGCATGGTCTCCAGCGCATACGGGTTCAGCGGTCCACGCCCGGTGCCAATCGGCGCAGCCCAGGGCATGATGGCCGCGCAACCAGCGTCCCGCAGCTTTTGCGCAATCACCAAATCGTCTGTGGTGTAGGCAAAAACGGAAAAACCATCTTTGGCCAGCGTTGAGGCGGCTTCCAGCGTGGCATGGGTGTCGGGTTGCAGCGTGTAGTCGTCGCCAATGACTTCGAGCTTGATCCAGGTTGTGCCAAAAATCTCACGCGCCATCTGCGCCAGCGTGATGGCTTCTTGCGCTGTGTGGCAGCCAGCGGTGTTGGGCAAGATGTGGCACTTCATGGCCTGCACGCGCTGCCAGAAGCTATTGCCACCGCCGCTTTCAGGTTGCAGGCGGCGCAGGCCCACGGTGAGCACCTGCGTACCGCTGGATGCCACCGCATCGCTCAAAACTTGCGGCGACGGGTAATGCGACGTGCCGAGAAAAAGGCGGCTTGAAAGGCTGGTGCCGGCGACTGTGAAACTGGACATGCTATCCCCCGGTGATGGGCGTGACGATATCAATTTTGTCGCCGTTGATGAGCCTGCGTTCCGGCCACTGTGGGCGCGGTACAAAGGTGTTGTTGATGGCGCAGGCAAAGGCGGTTTCCAGCTTGTAGCCACGCGCCAGCAGCAGGGCTTGCAATGTGGCAGGCTCGACCTTCAAGCGTTCGCCATTGAGTGAAACATCAATCGTCATGCAGCAATTTTCCTTGCAAATCCTCGACCAGCGCAGGGGCACACAAATAGCCATGCCGGTAAAGGCCGTTGATATGCCAGACGCCGTCTCTTTGCTCAGCGCGTGGCTGGTGGTCATCCAGCGCGGGGCGCAGCGCTGCACGCATCGACAAAACACGCGCCTCGCCAAAAGCCGGGTGCAGGCTGTGCAGTGCGCTGGCCAGCTCCAGCACCGAACGCACTGTGACTGGGCCAGCGTCTTCAGATTCCAGCTCGGACGCACCGACTACAAACTCACCATTCGGGCGCGGCGCCACATACAGCTGGTAGCGTGGGTGCATCAGGCGAACCGGGCGCTGAAGCGTCACGCTTTTACATTCAACTCGCAGCACTTCGCCGCGGACGCCGCGCAAGGTGGGCAGTGTTGCCTTGCTGCCCACGCCACGCGCATCTACCGTCATGTCAAAGCTGTGTTGCTGGTTTGCGCAAACGATGGTCTTTGGCTCCACACGTTCAACAGCCTTGCCTTCATGCCAACGCACACCCTGGCGGTCCAGTTCAATCGCCAAAGCCGCCATCAGCTGGTCATTGGCCAGTTGCCCCTCACCCGCCAGATACAGGCCACCGTTGAACCGCCCGGCGAGCAGGGGTTCAAGTTTCGCCAGTGATGCGGCATCCACCGATTGCACCTGCGCCTTGCAAGCCGCTGGCAGCTTGTGGTGCAACAGGCGGCTGAAGTGCTCAAGCGACGCACCGTCCTGTGTGTGCGCCACCACCAGCGTCCCATCGGTTCTGAAGTAAACCGGTGTGGCAAGTTGCGCCAGCCATTGCGGCCAGAGCGCCAGCGACCGCTGACCCAGCTCAAAAACCGCCTCATCAGACACCGCCAGCTCAGCCAGCGGCGACAACATGGCTGCGGCAGTTTGCGAGGCGCTGCTCAGGTCGTCGCGACTTTGCGCATCGAACAGGCTCACGCCGCAGCCCGCTATGGCAAGCCGCCAGGCCAAGAGGCGACCCGCCAGCCCGGCGCCTGCGATACCGATGTGGGGCTTGGTCATGTCAGGAATAAATCTCGCTCCCGCCTTCGCGAAACTCTTTGGCTTTGACCTGCAGGTCATCGTCAATCTGCTTGATGGCAATCACGCCGGGAGGCGCAGCCAGCGTTGTCGCCAATGTTGTGGTGGAGGGATTCAGCCGCGCAAACTCGCGCACCTCCTGCGATATTTTCATCGAGCAAAACTTTGGCCCACACATCGAGCAAAAATGCGCCACCTTGGCGTTTTCCTTGGGCAGCGTTTCGTCGTGGTACGCCATGGCCGTGTCCGGGTCAATCGCCAGGCGGAACTGGTCTTCCCAGCGGAACTCAAAACGCGCTTTGCTCACCGCGTTGTCCCACATCTGCGCACCCGGATAGCCCTTGGCCAGGTCTCCTGCGTGGGCGGCAATCTTGTAGGCAATCAGGCCCTGCTTCACGTCGTCGCGGTTGGGCAAACCGAGGTGTTCTTTCGGCGTCACGTAGCACAGCATGGCCGTGCCGTACCAGCCAATGTTGGCCGCGCCCATCGCTGAAGAAATGTGGTCGTAACCTGGTGAAATGTCGGTAATCAAAGGACCAAGTGTGTAAAAAGGCGCTTCAAAACAGGCCTCCAATTGCTTTTCGACATTCTCTTTGACCAGCTGTAGCGGCACGTGGCCGGGGCCTTCAATCATCACCTGCACGTCATGCTTCCAGGCGATTTGCGTCAGCTCGCCCAGCGTGTGCAGCTCGGCAAACTGCGCTTCGTCATTGGCGTCAGCAATCGAGCCAGGCCGCAAGCCATCGCCGAGCGAAAAGCAGATGTCATACGCTTTCATGATCTCGCAGATGTCTTCAAAGTGCTCGTACAAAAAGCTCTCCTTGTGGTGCGACAGACACCACTTGGCCATGATCGAGCCCCCGCGCGAAACGATGCCCGTCAGGCGGTTCGCCGTCAGTGGCACATAGGCCAGACGTACACCCGCATGGATGGTGAAGTAGTCCACACCCTGCTCAGCCTGCTCGATCAAGGTGTCGCGAAAGATTTCCCATGTCAGGTCCTCAGCCTTGCCATTGACTTTTTCAAGCGCCTGGTAAATCGGCACCGTACCGATCGGCACCGGTGAGTTGCGCAAAATCCATTCACGCGTTTCATGGATGTTGTCACCGGTTGACAAGTCCATCACGGTGTCTGCGCCCCAGCGAATCGACCAGACCAGCTTGTCCACTTCTTCCTCAATGCTCGACGTGACGGCCGAGTTGCCAATGTTGGCATTGACCTTGATGAGAAAGTTGCGGCCAATGATCATCGGCTCGCTCTCGGGGTGGTTGATGTTGTTCGGAATCACGGCGCGGCCACGCGCGACTTCATCACGTACAAATTCAGCGGTGATTTGCTCGGGAATCGACGCGTTGAACGAATGGCCTTTTTTAGGCATGCGCTCGGTTGCCAGGCGCTCGGCCAGTTGCGCGCGCACCAGGTTTTCACGGATGGCGATGTACTCCATCTCGGGGGTGATGATGCCTTTGCGGGCGTAATGCATTTGCGACACATTCATGCCCGCTTTGGCGCGGCGCGGCACGGGTGCGTGGGGCATGCGCAATGCGCTCAAGGCCGGGTCATTCAGGCGCTCACGGCCATAGGCGCTGCTGATACCGTCCAGCGCCTCGGTGTCCTGCCGCTCATTGATCCAGGCACCGCGCAGCGGCTGCAATCCGCGTGTCACGTCAATGGCTACATCCGGGTCGGTGTACACGCCCGATGCATCAAACAGGCGCAGCGGCGGGTTGGCTTCACGGCGGGTATTTGCACCTTCCGCAATCAGGGGGTCGGTCAGGGACACCTCACGAAACGGTACACGGATGTCGGGGCGTGAGCCCTCAATGTAAATCTTGCGCGAGCCGGGAAAAGGCGTGCGCGTGATGCGGCTTGTCAGGTCTGCGGTATCAACAGTCAGTGCGGTTTTGGCCATGGCGGGTCTCCGGAAATTGGGTCTACAAGTGGGATCTACAGGTGCAGGTATCAAAAGTACTTGCCTGGAGAGCCGCACCCCTTGCAAAAGGGAATCCGGGTGCCAAAAGCGTTGTTCCCTACGCGGGAATGACCCCGATCAGGTTCAGCGGGTCTCGCTTCAATAACAAAGCGATCTCAGCCCATTTTTAGTGTTTCCACTGGGCACCCCGACAAGCTGCCTTCATTGTAAGCACATTAATTTTCACCTAACTTTACAAACCATCATCGCAAAACAATCGCCCATTCACAAGCGCCGCTCAAACTACGTTTCTCTTCTTGAAAGGAAGCTCCATGACATTCAATCTCAGTAACCTCCCCCGTTTCAACAAGCTCGTGCACGGCCTGGCTCTTGCCGGTTTGATGTTGGCAGGTGCCAGCGCCATGGCGCAGGGCACAGCCCCAGCTGCAGGTGCATCTGGCCCGCGCAGTGAGCGCATGGGCAAACATGACCCGGCAAAAATGCAGGCCATGATGGCCAAGCGCCAGGGTGAGCTCAAGGCAAAACTCAAGCTGACCCCTGCGCAGGAAAGCGCCTGGACAGCCTACGCCGCGTCCATGCAGCCACCCGCTGGCATGGGGATGCGCCACACCGATGCGCAACGCGCAGAAATGGACAAGCTCAGCGCGCCAGAACGTGTCGACAAAATGCGCGCCATGCGGACCGAGCGCATGACGCAAATGAACGCCGAGATGGACAAGCGCGGCAATGCCACCAAAACGTTCTACGCTGCGTTGACACCTGAGCAGCAAAAGGCCTTTGATGCTGAGCATCAAAAGCGCGGCGATCGCAGTGGACATGGCCGTCATGGTGGCGCAGATCACAAAAAAGGCTGACCGCTCATTGACGCTTTGAAAGCGCATCTCCAGTCTGCGTAGGACATCGCCGATAAGGTGTCTGCGCAGTCTGGGCGCTCTTTAGACTGGCGCCATGATCAAAGACACAAACGTCCGAAAAGGCCAGGCACCGCCCGTTTTATCACGCAAAGTCTTCCATGAACGCTTCATGCAGTCGTTCATGGACCCGGCCTTCAAGCCCGAGGCCGAAGCCCTCGCAAGACTGGAGGCGGTGGCGTGGGACGCCTTTGTTGAAGGCCGCAAGGCACCCGTTACCCGCAAAGCCGGGGCAGGCTATGCCGACCCTGACTACGACCTGTCGGTCGAATGGCTGGACACCAAAAAAAGGCTTGAAAAGGCCAAAACAAACTGGAAGAAAAAAACCACCCCGTCGCGCGTGCTGCTGATTTGCGGCTCTGCCCGTAACGATGGTACGTGCCCGGGAGAAATATCCAAAACCTGGCGCCTGACAAACACCGCCAAAACCACACTGCAAAAAGCCGGCATCGAGGTCGATATGCTGGACCTGAGCCTGCTCACGTCCAGCTATCACCTCAACATTCACCCCTGCAAAGGCTGTGTGTCCACCGCCATGCCGCTGTGCCACTGGCCGTGCAGTTGTTACCCCAACCATGCGCAGGGCCAAACCAGCGACTGGATGGCCGAAATCTACGAACGCTGGACGGCCGCGCACGGCATCATCATCCTCACACCGGTGTACTGGTACCAGGCACCCAGCCCTTTGAAGCTGATGATTGACCGGCTGGTCTGCGCGGATGGCGGCAACCCTGACCCCACCGCCACCCATGGCAAAAACCCGGCTGCAGCCAAAGCGCTCGAACTCAAAGGCTGGGACTACCCCAAGCACCTGAGTGGCCGCACCTACGGCGTCGTGGTGCATGGTGATGTGGCGGGCATTGAAGGCGTGCGGCGCAGCTTGTGCGACTGGCTCGACTGGATGGGGTTGATTGATGCGGGCAGCCAAGCCAAATTGGACCGTTTCATCGGCTATTACGAGGACTACGCCACGAGCCACGACACGCTTGATAAAGACAAGGCCGTACAAGTCGAGGTGCGCAATGTGGCCAGCGCCGTGGCCAATGCGGTTACTGCATTGCGACAAGGCACGCTGACGCAACCCGGCAAGCAACTCGTCAGGCCAAGACCCAAGTAAGCTGGTGTCGCGCATAAAAAAGACCCGCCTTTTGCAAGGTGGGTCTTTTTATCAAGCCAGCAGAAGTCTGCCAGCCCCTATTCAAGGTGCTTTGTTGGTAACCGGCGCTGGTGTCGTCATGCTGCCCGATTTCATTTTCGCATCACGGTTGGCCTTGTTCATGGCACGGCGCTCGTCACGCATGCGCTTGCGTTCAGCACTGGTGGTCGAAGGCGTTGTACCGCTTGGTTTGGCCAGTTCGCCCGTGCCCAGTTTGCGCGGCTCAGTACCTGCTTCGGCCTTGACCTCAGCACGGGTGGTGCCAGAGGTATTGCCTTGCATCGCGCCCGACGTGTTGGGTTTGATCAACTCACCGGTACCGGCTCTGCGCTCTGCTGTGCCCGCTTCAGATTTGACGTCAGCGCGGGTCGCTGCAGGTGTCGTGCCAGCCGTTGTACCTTGGATCGGGGTTCCTGTTGCCGGCTTGGCGGTCTCTCCTGTGCCCAGTTTGCGCTCACCGGTCGTGGCTTCAGACTTCACTTCAGCGCGTGTTGCAGGCACAGCCGGGTTTTGCGCAGCTGCAAAACCAGAGGCCGCAAGCATGGCTGCCAGAAGCAGCGATTGGGTTGATTTTTTCATGTGATGGTTCCTTTAATAAAGTGGAGGGGTAGCTCAAAACCTGAAAGAAGAACTTTCGAGTTTTGATGGGAGGCCCATTGGAGACCCCACTCATACAATTTAAGGTCGTGTGGTGCGCTTTTTAATCGGCAGATGCGCAAGATGCCTGGAGGACGCGGGCACAGCAAGGTGCTGTAAAGTCACGCAACCCAACATCAGCAACACAAAAATAACAAGTGGCTACGCGCTTTACAACCCTCACCCCCAGCGTCGCGTTGTCCGATCAGGTGGCAAGCGCCATTGAGGCAGAGATTCGTTCGTCCCGGCTGGTCGAGGGCGACAAACTTCCCACGGAAGCCATGCTGGTCAGGCAGTTCGCTGTCAGCCGTACGGTCGTGCGTGAGGCCGTGTCGCGACTGAAGTCGCTGGGGCTGGTAGAGACGCGCCAGGGCAGCGGTGCCTTCGTCAAGGCTGCGGGCTTTTCGCCGCTGCAGTTTGATGCGGGCTCGGCGGTGTCAAAGCGTGCGGTGATTCAAATGGTTGAGGTGCGACGGGCACTTGAGGCAGAGGTTGCGTCGCTGGCAGCACAGCGTGCCAGCGCTGGCGACATCAAAGCCATACAGCTTGCAGCCAGGGCGCTGGACCGTGCTGTCAAACAAGGCGGCGATGGTGTTGACGAAGACGTGGCGCTGCACCGCGCCATTGCCGGTGCCGCGCAAAACCAGTTTCTCATCAGCACGCTGGACTACCTGCGGCAATTTTTGCAGGGCGCAACCCGCGTGACCCGCGCCAATGAGGCACGCCGTGCGGACTTTGCGCAGCAGGTGCAGGCCGAGCACGAAGCCATCATCAACGCCATTGAGACGGGCGATGCCACCAAGGCACGCAAGGCCGCCGCCCGCCACATGGACAACGCCATCAAGCGCATTGAGCAGGCCGACCCGGCTTTCTGGCAGCAAGAAGGCGTCAAGCTGGCCAGCCCACTGGTGACAAACAGCGTCCAGCGCTGACCGGCCGTGCGCCCGGTCAAGGGTGCCAATCAGACCTTGAAACATGCCATAATTTGTATGACAACCTGACAAATACGGAGACTTCAAACATGTTCAAAATCAATTTGCAGCGTCGCCAGCTCATCAAAGCCAGCGCCGCACTGACCGCCCTGCCCGGCTTTGCCCTTGCGCAAAGCTTTCCTGCCAGGCCCATCAAGCTGGTTGTGCCCTTCCCGCCGGGCGGCCTGATTGACACCATGGCGCGGCTGATCGGTCCCCGACTGGCACAAGAGCTGGGCCAGGCCGTGGTGATTGACAACAAGCCCGGTGCAGGCGGCAATATCGGCGCGGCTGAGGTCGCCCGCAGCACGCCCGACGGCTACACGTTGCTGATGGCCTCACCGCCGCTGACCATCAGCCCCGCCCTGTATGCCACCATGCCGTACAAGCCCGAGCAGATCATGCCGGTCGGCCTGATTGGACGCGTCCCCAACGTGCTGCTGGTCAACCCCAAAAGTGGCATCAACAATGTTGCCGAGCTGCTGGCCAAAGCCAAAAGCCTGCCGGGCAAGATGAACTACGCATCCAACGGCAACGGCACGTCGCTGCATCTGAGCGCCGAGCTGCTCAAGAGCAGCACTGGCACATTCATCACCCACATCCCGTACCGGGGCGCGGCGCAGGCGGTGACAGGGCTGATTGCTGGCGAAGTCGACATGATGTTTGAAAACTTGCCGTCGGTAATTGGGCAAATCCAGGGCGGCACGGTCAAGGCGCTGGCGGTAACAACCCGCACCCGCAACAAAACCATTGCCAGTGTGCCAACGCTGGCGGAGTCTGGCTTGCCAGACTTTGACGTCAGCTCATGGTACGGACTGGCTGCGCCTGCAGGCACGCCAGCCGCTGTGGTCACGCGGCTGGAACAAGCCCTGGAAAAAGTGGCCCGCGATGTGGAAATGGTGCGCAACATGGAAACTCGCGGAGCCGATGTCAGCTTTCTGAACGCACAGGCGATGGGCGCTTTCATGACGGCAGACGCAGCCAAGTGGAAGCGGGTGGCCAGCTACGCAAAAATCACCCTGGGTTAAGCCATGACCGCAAAAGTTGGCCTGATTGGCCTGGGCGCGATGGGCAGCGGCATGGCGCAGTCGCTGCGCCGTGCTGGCTACAGCCCGTTTGTATTTGATGTGCGCAAAGAGGTGGCCGAAGCTTTTGCAACCGGCGGCGGCACGGCTTGCGCGTCACCTGCCGAGCTGGCCAGCCAGTGCAGCGTGGCGGTGTCGGTTGTTGTCAACGCCGCGCAAACTGAAAGCGTGCTGTTCGGCGAACAAGGTTGCGCCAGTGCGATGACGCCCGGCAGCGTGTTTGTGATGTGCTCCACGGTGGACCCCAACTGGTCCATCGCACTGGAGGCGCGTCTGGCAGCGCTCGGTATTTTGTACATCGATGCACCCATTTCCGGCGGCGCAGCGCGAGCAGCCAGCGGTGAGATGACCATGATGAGTGCGGCCAAGCCCGAAGCCTATGCCGTTGCCGAGCCGTTTTTGCGCGCCATGGCGGGCACGCTGTACAAGCTTGGCGACAAAGCAGGCGCGGGCAGCAAAGTCAAGGTCATCAACCAGCTTCTGGCCGGTGTCCACATTGCCGCTGCCGCAGAAGCCATGGCCCTGGGCCTGCGTGAAGGCGTCGACGCCGCGTCTCTGTATGAAGTCATCACCCACAGCGCAGGCAACAGCTGGATGTTTGAAAACCGCATGGCGCATGTGCTGGCAGCGGACTACACGCCGCTGTCCAGCGTCGATATTTTTGTCAAAGACCTCGGGCTGGTGCTGGACATGGCGCGTGCCAGCAAGTTTCCGCTACCGCTATCGTCTACCGCGCACCAGATGTTCATGCAGGCATCGACCGCAGGTTTTGCCAAGGAAGACGACAGCGCTGTGATCAAGATTTTCCCGGGGATCGACCTGCCGAAAAAGGTGTGACGACAGCATGAACAAAATTCATCTGGGCTGCATAGCCGACGACTTTACCGGCGCCAGCGACCTGGCCAACAACCTGGTGCGTGCCGGTATGCGCGTGGTGCAAACCATTGGTGTACCCACCTCGCCTTTGAGCGCTGAGGTGGACGCGGTAGTGGTGGCGCTCAAGTCCCGCACCATTGCGCCTCAAGAAGCCGTCAGTCAGTCCCTCGAAGCACTGCGCTGGCTGCAAACGCAAGGGGCCAGCCAGATCTACTTCAAATACTGCTCTACTTTTGACAGCACCGCGCAAGGCAATATTGGCCCCGTGACAGATGCCCTGATGGCTGCGCTGGGGACAGACTTCACCATCGCCACACCCGCTTTTCCAGACAACAAGCGCACGGTGTTCAAAGGCTATCTGTTTGCAGGCGACACACTGCTCAATGAAAGCGGCATGCAAAACCACCCGCTCACACCCATGACGGACGCCAACCTGGTGCGCGTGCTGCAGGCACAAACCCAGCGCGTGGTGGGGCTGGTGGACTACACCGTGGTGGCGCGCGGCGCAGATGCTGTGCGTGACCGTATTCAGGCACTCAAAGCTGAAGGCGTGAGCATTGCCATTGTGGACGCCATCAGCAACGACGACCTGATGCGCCTGGGCCCTGCACTCAAAGGCATGCCGCTGGTCACGGCGGGCTCGGGCGTGGCCATTGGCCTGCCGCAAAACTTTGACATTGCGCCCTCTGCGCAAGCCAGCGTATTGCCCCAAGCATCTGGCTTGCAGGCCGTGGTGTCGGGCAGTTGCTCGCTGGCCACCAACGCGCAGGTGCTGGCATTTATCAAATCCGGCTTGCCTGCCCTCGCCATCGATCCTCTAAGAATGGCCAGCGGCATTGACGTGGCCGCTGAGGCCCTGGCGTGGGCCGCACCGCTGCTGCAAGGCGGCCCGGTGCTGGTGTATTCAACCGCAGAAAGCGCCTCCATCAAGGCCGTGCAAAAGCAATTGGGCGTTGAAGCAGCCGGTGCACTGGTCGAGCGCACATTGGCTGCGATTGCAAAGGGGCTGGTGGCACTCGGCGTGCGCCAGCTGGTCGTGGCAGGCGGCGAAACTTCCGGTGCCTGCGTTCAAGCCCTGGGCATCTCGCAGATGCAGATCGGCCCACAAATTGCGCCCGGTGTGCCGTGGTGTCATGCTCAAAGCCAGGGGACACCGCTGCACATCACGCTCAAATCCGGTAACTTTGGCGGCAACGACTTCTTCTCTGATGCTTTTAAGATGCTGGCATGACCCCAGAATCCAAAGCCCGTGAAGACATCTGCCGCGTCGGCAAAAGCCTGTTTGACCGTGGCTACGTCCATGCCACGGCGGGCAACATCAGCGTCAGGCTGGACGACGGTTTTTTAATCACGCCTACCGATGCCTGCATGGGCTTTTTAGACCCCGCAAAGCTGGCAAAACTGGATGCCGACATGCAGCAAACCAGCGGAGACCGTGCCAGCAAAACCATAGCGCTTCACGCCCGTATTTATTCGGCTACAGCCCCATTCAATAACGCTCCAGGCTGCATCATTCACACCCACAGCACGCATTGCGTGGCCTTGAGTTTGCAAACCGCCCGCCCTGAGCTGCTTGGCGCGCTGACACCCTACTTCGTCATGAAGGTCGGCCACGTGCCGGTCATCAGCTACCACCGCCCCGGCAGCCCGGCCGCTGCGCAGGAGGTTGCAGACACCATCAAAACCTACGCTGAACGCGGCACGCCCCTTCGCGCTGTCATGCTGCCGCGCCTGGGGCCCAATGTGTGGGCCGCCACAGCGTTTGAAGCCATGGCCGTGCTCGAAGAGCTGGAAGAAACCGCCAGACTTGCCTGCCTGCAGCCCGGCGCAGCACCCCTGACGGACGCACAGATTGAAGACCTGCGGCAAACATTTGGCGCTGTCTGGTAAGACATATCAAACGAGAACAACATGCCCAAATTCGCTGCCAACCTGTCCATGATGTATGTCGAGCTGCCGTTCTTGGATCGCTTTGAAGCCGCCGCCAAAGACGGTTTCAGGGCCGTCGAGTACCTGTTCCCCTACGCCTACCCAGCAACAGAACTCGCCGCACGCCTGAAGGCCAACAACCTCCAACAAGTGCTGTTTAACGCACCGCCGGGCGGCACGGACACGGCCAGCATTGCCAAAGCCTGGGACACCGATGGCAGCAAAGGCACGGCCTGTGTGCCGGGCCGGGAAGCTGAATTCAAAGCCGGCGTTGCGCTGGCCCTGGCCTATGCCGAGGCATTGCATTGCCCGCGCATCCACCTCATGGCGGGGTTGATCCCTCAAGGCCTCAGCCGTGAAGACGTGCAGGGCACCTACATCAGCAACCTGCGCTGGGCCGCCAATGAAGCCGCCAAAGCTGGCCTTGACGTGCTGATGGAGCCGATCAACACGCGCGACATTCCGCGCTTCTTTTTAAACCGCCAGGACCACGCGCATGACATCATTGGCCTGGTCGGTGCACCCAACCTCAAGGTGCAGATGGACCTGTACCACTGCCAGATTGTTGAAGGCGACGTGGCCACAAAAATCCGCAAATACCTGCCCACCGGCAATGTTGGCCATTTTCAAATCGCAGGCGTGCCCGAGCGGCACGAGCCCGATGTGGGCGAGCTGAACTACCCGTACCTGTTTGATGTGATTGACGACGTCAGCCAGCAATGCAACTGGCAAGGCTGGGTGGGCTGTGAATACCGGCCCAAACTTGGCGGCCAGCCCGGCGGCACGTCAGCCGGGCTGGGCTGGCTTGAAAAAGCCCGGGCTAAAAATTAGCCTGCCGTCTTACAAGCACGCTTGCGGCAACAGCGTGACAATGATGGACTGATATTTTTCTGCCCCCCATGACCCCACCCGAATCGCTAGACGCCAAAGCCAAAGTCAAAAAACCAAAACCCGAGGTGCCACAACCTGTGGCTGATGCAGCGGTGCGCGCTGAGGCCGAAGAAGCCCTGGCCACAGCCGCCAAAACCTTTTCCATCAAGGTGCTAACGGTCAATATCCACAAGGGCTTCACGTTTTTTAACCGCAGGTTCATCCTGCCAGAACTGCGAGAAGCCGTCCGCAAAATCGGCGCTGACGTGGTGTTTTTGCAGGAAGTCACCGGCAGCCACACGCACCACGGCAACAAGTTTGACAACTACCCCGACACATCGCACTACGAGTTTTTGGCCGACAGCATCTGGCCCGAGTTTGCCTACGGCCGCAACGCGGTGTACGACAAGGGCGACCACGGCAACGCGGTGATGTCCAAGTTCCCCATCGTGCGGTTTGAAAACCACGACGTGTCCATCAGCGGCCCCGAGCGGCGCGGCCTGCTGCACTGCGAGATCGCCATACCCGGGCACAGCGTCAACCTGCACGCCATCTGCGTCCACCTGAGCCTGCTTGAGCCCCACCGCACCCAGCAAATGGACAAGCTCTGCAACCTGATCGCCGCCAACATACCGCCACAAGCACCGCTGGTGGTGGCGGGCGACTTCAACGACTGGCGGCACCGCGCCAAAGACCAGCTGGCACAGGGCGCAGGGCTGCACGAGGTGTTTGTACAAGCCCATGGCCAGCCGGCGCGCACCTTTCCGGCACGCAAGCCGCTGCTGCGGCTGGACCGTATTTACGTACGCAACGCCATTGGCCACAAACCCGTCGTGCTGCCGCACAAGCCGTGGTCACATTTGTCTGACCACGCGCCACTGGCGGCGCAGATCGAGCTTTAAGGCACGCGGCAAGCGCTATTATTTCAGGAGCTGCTTGCGCCCGTATCTATTGGGCTAGAGCCCGAAATGACCTCTAAAAGATGCCTAAAACGAGCTGTTTTTAGCCTTTTCAGGCCACCACCAGCCGCAAAGCCGTGATCTCTGACGGCGCACCAAAGCGTTTGGGCGGGCCCCAGTAGCCTGTGCCCCGGCTGGTGTACACCCACAGGCTTTGCAGCCGGTTCAGCCCGGCGGTAAAAGGCTGTTGCATCGGCACAAACAGATTCCACGGCCAGAACTGCCCGCCGTGCGTGTGGCCCGACAACTGCAAGTCAAAGCCCGCCGCCAGTGCCGCCTGCGCACTGCGCGGCTGATGCGCCAGCAGCACTCGCACCAGCGCGAGGGCCGGCGCACCCTGCAAAGCCAGCGCCGGGTCACTGCGGTGGTTGGGGTCAAAGTGGTGCGCTGTGAAGTCATTGACGCCCGCCAAAACCAAAGGTGCCATCGTTTGCGAATCTTCTTGCGCATCAACCGTCAGGCCCACACCCTTGCCGTGGTACAGCACCACATGCTCGTTCATCAGCACTGTCAGGCCCAGCCTGCGCAGCTCGACAATCCAGGCGTGTGCGCCTGAATAGTATTCGTGGTTGCCCGTCACAAAAAACGTGCCGTGGCGCGACTGCAAACCCGCCAGCGGTGCCACATGCGCCGCCAGCTCGGCCACTTTGCCATCGACCAGGTCACCGGTAATGGCCACCACATCCGCGCCCAGCGTGTTCACCGTGGCCACAATGCGCTGCAAAAAGCCGTGTTTAATCGTCGGCCCCACATGAATGTCACTGATCTGCGCCAGCGTAAAACCGTGCAGCGCAGCCGGTAACCCGGCAATGGGCACATCAATCCGCACCACCGCAGGCGTGCGCCGGGCATTTAAAAAGCCCAGCGCCGATACAAACAAGGCTAGCAATGGCGTTATTTCAGCCGAGAGTGTGCGCAAACTTGTCAACGGCAAGTCAACCCCCCAGGCCGCCAGCAGCAGCACGTCCCGCAAAGCCGTCAACACAAACAGCGTTGAAAACAGCCCCATCAGCAGAAGCCCAACCCAGCTCAGGCGGTCAGCCCACGGCTGCTTGGCCACCCGGCTGCCCACCAAGCCCAGCGGCATCAAAACGGTAGACAGCGCCAGCCCAATGCAAAGCACCCAGCCCCAGGGCGCAGCCAACTCAGGCGCCAACCGCCAGCCAACAAAGGCATGCAGCAGCGCAACAATAAAAACCAGCGGGTAAAAGGACATACGGAGCATTTGGGCGCGGTGGCGGGCTTATTCAAGAGCATGAAGCGTGCCTTAAGCGGCTGGCGTCGCACCCGCATCACCTGCAAACCGCTATTGTTTTAGTAGCTGCTTGCGCCCGTTTTATTGGGCCAGAGGCCTAAATGATGCCTGAAAATGGCGCCAAAACAGGCAAAAAACCACTCAGCCCAAAGACTTTGCCGCAAAAGCAGTTTTAGCCAGCTTCTGCTCCAGCGCATCCAGCCCCTCGTTAAAAAAGGCCCGCATGTCATCAAGGCTGGGCGCATCAGGCATCAGGCTCAAGTAACCCTCATCGGCGGCACCCGGTGTAGCCAGACGCAACCGGCTTGACGCATTGCTAAAAGCCGCCAGCCGATTCAAGCGGCCATACACGCCGCGCATGTCGTCAAACGAATAGCCATGGTGTTTGATCAGCGTGTACATGTCCACCCAGTCGCGCGTTTTGGAGCGCTCAGAGCAGACCCATGCCTTGGTCTCAAAAATCTCGCCAACTGTGGCCACGCGCAGGGCATCACCCGGCTCACCTTTTATAAATTCAGCCATCGGCGGGTCATAGCAAACCAGCGACATCTTGACACCACCGGTCGTTCCTGCGGCCACCCCGCCTGCATACGCCATGAAGTTTTGCTGGTAGTCATTCAAGTCCAGACCAGAGTTAAAAAACTCCTCTTCATCCAGCGGGTTTTGCGCCAGACGCATGTCCACACCCATGCCGGCAAGGTGCTTGACCAGCGCGGCTATTTGCACCTTGGGCAACTTGCGCGCGGTGTAAGCCAAATCCAGGTCTTCACTGACCCGGTGGCCAATGCGCAGCGTCAGCGCCGTGCCGCCAATCAGCACAAAACCCTTGAGCAGCGGGTGCCCATCAAACGCCGACCACACGGCGCGTGTGTCTGGTCTTAACTTGTCAGCATGCTTGTTCATAGCCGCTCCGTATGTTGCGCAGCGTGCGCGCGGTGACCCCCATGGCGCGCACCGCCTCTTTGCTGCCCTCGGCCATCAGCACCGCCCACTGCGCATCCACAAAGTCCAGCCCATACTCAGTGGCAGCATCCAGCAGCACGCTGAAGTCAGGCTTAAGCAGCGCCTGGCGTACAAACACCTCGGCAGGCGCATCCGGGTTAGACCACACCAGATGGCGGTACTTTTGTGTGAAGGGCAGCGGCGAAACGACAGGCGAATTTAGAGGTGATGCCGTTCGGGGCTGCACCGCCGGTCGCGCCAAATCAGCTTCCGCCACGCCCACACCCACCAGCGACAGCCGCAACCCCGCACCCAAGGCCAACCGCTCCAGCACCCCTGCCCGCACAGACGGCCTGCGCTTCATGCGCGACAGCGTCTCTGGCGGCACCCCGGCACTAGCAGCCAGCGCCTTCTGGCTGATGCCCTTGGCGGCGGCTTGGTTGATGATGGTGTTGATCAAGGACTGCATATTTATTAACAATAACGTCGATCTATTATAGATAAATTGACGTTTTTATCAATTGTAGTCCGCGCATGGGCAAGCCCTTCCGTCGCTCAATGCCGCCTCCTAGAGGATGTAGCGCTACTGTTTCAGTAGCTGTTTGCGCCCGTATTTATTGGGCTAAAGGCCTAAATGATGCTTAAAAACGACGCTTTAGCGGCCCGAAGCGCCCCGGCGCGACTGCGTCTGGTTGCCGCTGCCAATGTGCGCCTCACGGTCAGTCCGACTGTCAGGCGTGCGTTTGGCCTCGTTTTTCTGGGTCAAAGGCTGATCGCCCACCTTGTTGTGGTCGTTCGCCACCTTGCCAGTGTGCGCAGCTTGCTCATCGCGCGAATTTGAATTGGTTTTCATATCGGTTTCCTTCAGGGTTGGGTGCAGGTTTGGCCAAGTCGGTCAGACCCAGCCGCTTTCATTTTGAAGACGCCAATTGCTCCAACCTGTCAGACAGCGCCGCGTGGCGAGCGGCGGCAAAGCGATGGTGGCCAGGCAAGGCATGGGTGGATTGCAGCACCGACCGCATGAAGCGCTATTAAATCAGGAGCTGCTTACGCCCGTGTTTATTAGTCTAGAGGCCTAAATGATGGCTGAAATGGGTCAGAAACGGGCAAAACCCTGAATAGAGGCACTGCGAAGCATCCAAAGCACAGAAATGCGCAAGTTTCAGCGACTAGATTTGCGACTTCGAAAAGGCGGGGTATTGTTGGGTGTCGACACAAAAGGAGGATTGAATGAGCGAGATAAATCAAGAAGACATCAAAACAACTGGCCGTGACCGGCCGTTCAGAGCCTGTCAGAAATTTTGTGTTTGAGGCATACCATTCCCCCAAAGGAGTTACATGCCCCGCACTACAACCAAGTCCGCTGTCAGCGGCAAATCGGCACAGCCGCAAATTTCAGCCAAGCTAC
>JBILXX010000064.1:0-20938 GCA_044378095.1 Polaromonas sp. | reverse complement strand
GAAAACGGGAGGGGGACGCCTCCGGCGGCCTGGCAGGGGCCTCTTTGAAAAGAAAAAATCCAAAAACCTTCAAACCTCAGCTAACATCCAATCCGCTTCACACACAGAAATTCAGACACTCCCCATTTGCTGCACAGCTGCCTGAATATCCGCCGCAAGCAGCGACTTGAACCGCAGCGACTCCCCCGTGACTGGGTGTACAAACGCCAGGTCGCAAGCATGCAGTGCTTGCCTTTGCAAACCACCCCCAGGCAAGCCGCCGTATACCTCGTCCGCCAGCAAGGCATGCCCGATGGCCGCCATGTGAACTCGGATCTGATGCGTTCGACCCGTATGCAACTTGCACTTCACCAGACAAAACTTGTCGCCATTCGCCAGTAAGGAGATTGTTGTTGATGCGGTTTTCCCCGGGTTTTTGGCCAAATCAACCACAGCCATGCGAAGCCGGTTTTTGACATCGCGGCCAACCGGGAAATCGACTTGACGGTTTTTAGCGCCTTGCCATGCATTGTGAGCCAGCGCGATGTATTGCCTGTTCACGCTGCGGTCAGCAATCATTTGTACCAGCTGATCCATGGCTTGCCGCGTTCGCGCCACCACCATCAGGCCGCTGGTGTCTTTGTCCAAACGGTGGACGATACCCGCACGCGGCAATGTCGAGGATTGGGCATCGCGCGCCAGCAACCCATTAAGCAGAGTTCCGCTCCAGTTGCCAGGCGCTGGATGAACCACCAAACCAGCGGGTTTGTTGATGACCAAAATGTGGCCGTCTTCGTAAACCACATCCAGCGCCATGTGCTCAGGTTTGAATGCCTGGCTTTGGGGTGTCGGTTTTAGCTCGATACTCAAACTGTCGCCTGCCTTTACTTTGCTTGAGGCTTTGGTTTGGGTGCGTCCGTTATGCGTAACAGCGCCTGAATCGATCAACTGCTGAAGATAGCTGCGGGAAAACTCAGGTGCGATTTGGACCAAAGTCAGATCCAGCCTCTGGCCATGACTTTCAACAGGAACTTTGGCCTGGCGCATCTCGCAGGTGGCAGCATCGACCATCACATCCGCGTCATCATGGTCCTCGCTAAAAGCCGGCAAAGCCGCGCTCGATATAATGATTTTTTGTTGTTTCAAGTCAGTCATTTGTAGAGGTCAATCGCCATGTTTCGCATCAAATTATCGGTTGCTCCCAGCGTATCACCTCTGGCCATATGCGCGCTTGGGCTTAGCCTGGTTCTGACCGGCTGCTCCAGCAAACCGATAGACCCGACGGGTACTTGGAGCCCCAACAAAATTTACTCTGAAGCCAAGGACGAATCGGAATCGGGCGGCTACGACAAGGCTATTTCTCTGTTTGAGAAACTCGAAGGCCGCGCTGCTGGTACGCCATTGGCTCAACAGGCGCAACTTGAAAAAGCCTATGCACAATACAAAGCTGGCGAGCAAGCCCAAGCCGTTGCAACTTTGAATCGTTTCATCAAGCTGCATCCTTCCAGTCCGGCGCTTGACTACGCGCTTTACCTTCGTGGCCTTGTCAACTTTAATGACAATCTGGGGTTGTTCGGCAACTTTATCAGCCAGGACCTGGCCGAGCGTGATCAAAAAGCAGCCAAGGAATCGTTTGAATCCTTCAAAGAACTGGTTACACGTTTCCCGGACTCTCGCTACAGCGCCGATGCCAGACTGCGCATGGGGTACACGGTCAACTCTCTGGCTCAGTCTGAAGTTCACGTCGCCCGCTATTACTACAGTCGTGGTGCATATGTTGCCGCCATTAACCGCGCCCAGACCGCAATTTCCGATTACCGTGACGTGCCTGCGCTGGAAGAAGCCGCCTACATCGTTTACAAATCCTATGACGCCCTGGGCATGACGCAATTGCGCGACGACACAAAGCGTGTGATCGAAAAGACTTACCCGCAAAGCGAGTTTTTATCAAAAGGCTTTAAAAAATCAAGCGGTCCCTGGTACAAACTTTGGTGAGTTGATCTGTCATGTCGACCTCTGAATTGAGTCGTTTCATCAGCGGCAGTGCCCTTAGCAAGCGTTTGCCGTAGCCCATGCTGGTCAAGCGGGTGTCGCACACGACGAGCACACCCTGATCGGTTTCTCGCCGTATCAAACGGCCAGCACCCTGCTTGAGCGCAACAGCCGCTTCGGGCACAAAATAGTCGTTAAAAGCGCTTCGCCCTTGTGCTTCCAGTGCCTTTGTTCGCGCCTCAGCCATCGGGTCATTGGGTGGCGGAAATGGCAACTTGTCAATGATCACCAGTTGCAGCGCTTCACCGGGCACGTCAATTCCTTCCCAAAACGAGCTTGAGGCCACCAGGACACAACCGCGCTGACCAGCTGTGTTGCCCTGTCTGAAACGCTCAATCAGCATTCTTTTGGGCATCGCACCTTGCACCAGCACATCAAGCTCGCCAGATAGCTCAAAGATCGATGTCAATACCTCGCCAATCACCCGCAAAGCCTTGAGCGTTGTCGTCAGCACCATGGTGCGGCCACCTAACTGCCGCGCCCATTGGGCGGCAGAATCTGCCACTTTCAGCGCATGCGTTGGGTCAGCAGGTTTGGGGAAATGTTGCGGAACATACAGCGCAGCCTGCTCTGCATAATCAAAAGGGCTGCCGATCCGTAAAATTTTGGCATCTTCCAGACCGCAGGGCTGTGTAAACCAGCTCAGTCTTTCGTCATCCCCCAGCGTCGCAGAAGTAAATATCCATGATTTGAAAGATTCAGGCGATGCCTTGAGCAATTTTGTTTTGACTGTCTCAGCAATCGTCAAGGGCGACTCAACCAGTCGAAGCTGGGTGGTGACATCGACCCAGCGAACACAGCCAGGTTGACAGGCTTTTGAAAAGCTTTCAGCCCTCTCGGCCAGTGCGCCTGCACGTTCGCGCAAGCGTACAAAGTCGGGAGCAATTTCAGTCACCGTATCCAGCGCAATACAGGCGTCATTGAACGATTTGGCCACGCCTTCAAGCGCGTTTTCCCATGACTGGGGATCCAAACCTTCTGGCGTGACGTCTGTCCACCTCAGTTTGGTGCCCGAGTAAGCCTTGCCAGCAGACAACCTGAGATCTCTGGCGGCGCGCTCACAGTCGCCCACCACTTTTTGCCAGTCCAGCAATCCGCGCGCCATTTGCAGGCCTGCACCCAGCAAGTCCCGACAAAAATCAAGAAGTTGACCGGTGGTGAGGTTTTTACCCAGAAACTGAACACCCGTTTCGTTGAGCTGATGCGCCTCGTCAAAAATCGCAATCCGGACCGTAGGCAACAACTCTGCCATGCCAGACTCTCGCACTGCCAAATCTGCAAAAAACAGATGATGGTTGATAACCACCACATCAGCAGCCATGGCTTCACGCCTGGCTAAATTGACGTGACAGGCGCGAAACTGCGGGCATTGCGCGCCCAGGCAGTTCTCACGTGTCGAAGTCACCAGCGGTATCAAAGGCGAACGCTCATCCAGCCCCGGCAACTCAGCCAGGTCGCCGGCTTTGGTCGATTGTGCCCATTGCTCAATTTTGGCCAGTGACCGCAAAGTGCTGCGATCTGTGACGCTGCTGTCCTGCCGAGCCAATGTCACGCGGTGCAGACAGACATAACTTGAACGCCCCTTGAGCAGCGCGGTGCGAACAGGCACACCGAGAGCCTGAACCAGTCGCGGCAAATCGCGACCAAACAGCTGGTCTTGCAGCGCTTTTGTAGCAGTGGAGACCAACACACGCTCGCCACTGAGCAAGGCAGGCACCAGATACGAAAAAGTCTTGCCCACACCGGTACTGGCTTCAACCACAAGCGGCTGGGCATTTTCAACCGCGTTAGCAACAGCCAGAGCCATTTCAAGCTGGCCACTGCGCGCCACAAAGTGATCCGCCGCGCGAGACAGAACACCCCCTGGCTCAAAAGCCGTTTGAACTTCTTTCGCCAGATTCATCAGGCAGGCTCGGGCGGGTCTAGCGACTGTTCCAACTGGGATATCTGGTCGCGCAGGCTCAACCGGCGTTTTTTCAGTCGCCTCAAGATCAACTCATCTATAGGAACGGCATGCGCCGCAATGTCTACCAGCGCGTTCAGATCGGCATGCTCGATTCTCAGTTCGATCAGTCGTCTTTCAGGGGAATGAAGGTTCAAGTCCAAGGTGTTTTTCTAGTTGTCGCCAGTTGCTCTGATAATACGGGTTATTGAATTGTTCGATTTTCAGGAATAACAAGTCTCCAAGATGTCAAACGGCTACCGAATCACCGCTTCTACAGGCATCCACAAGGGTGACCGTGACTACCAGCAAGACCAGGTCAACCTGATCAGCCACCACCGGGTGTCCGGTTGTCTGCTGGGCATTGTGGCCGACGGAATGGGTGGACGAAGTGGCGGGCGCAAGGCATCCGACCAGGTCATGATGACGGCCAAGCAGTTGTTTGAGCGTTATGCGCCTGACACTGACGACGCGCCGTCCATGCTCAAACAGATCGTGGAAGAGGCGCATCTCGTCATCAAGCTCACAGCGGTTTCATCAGAGATGGAGCCGCACAGCACGCTGGCTGCCTTTTTGATCAACCCGGCAGGCGACTGCCATTGGGTGCACACTGGCGACTCACGTATTTACCACTTTCATGGCAACAAACTGGTGCGCCGTACGATTGACCATTCGTATGTGCAAACACTGGTTGACAAGGGTGAAATTACTGAAGATCAAGCCAATGTCCATCCGCAGTCAAATATCTTGATGGGTTGTCTGGGCACTGAAGAAGTGCCACCGATTTCGCAACACTTTATTCCCCAGTTGCAACCTGATGACGTGCTGATTGCCTGCAGCGATGGCGTTTGGCACTATTTCAGCCCGAGCGAGATGGGTTCTGCTTTGTCGATGCTTTCACCAAGAGAAGCCACCGAGTTTCTGATTCAAAAAGCCCGTTCACGGGCGCGAGGCGGTGGCGACAACCTTTCCCTGGTCATCGTCAAGCTTGAGCCCTTGATTTAGGGATATTACGGCGCTGGCAGTGAATTGGCTGGCGCTTTGGTCTGGCTGGCTTTTTCTCTGGCATTTCGTGCTTGCCGTTCTTTGGCCTGTGCCTGACGTTCGTTGTACTTTCTTAACTCTTCAGCGGCAGCAGCCTGCCTGGCAGCACGCCCGGCTTCTTTGTCCTGATTGCTTTTGATACGACCTGCTGAAGCCTCTGCTTTGACTTTTTCCCCAGCTTGCAGCGCCTCGCGATCCGCCGTTTTTTGCTGCTCGCGCGCCATTCTTTCCTCAAAATCTTTCACAGCCTGCGCACGCCTGTCAGACTCCTGCTGCAGCTTTTCGGCTGAGGATTTGTCCTCGGTTTTTAGAATTTGTTCTGCCGCTTTAGCTTTGCGTGCCTCATCATTGAGCACGATTTCCTGTCGGCGCAAATCGGCCAGCGCGTCACGACGCCTGACTTTGACTTCATCCAGGCAGTTATTGACCCAAAACCGCTTGTAGCAAGCGGAGTCTTCCAGCGCAAAAGCTGCTTCAAGCTGCGCGCGCTCAGTGCTGATGCGCAAGCGCTCTGCATCGCTGCCGATCTGCGCCTGGGCCGCAACGCATGCCATGACCAGGCCAAGAACTGTCCAATTTTTCATGTCAATGTGGTGTCCACAGTACGTCTGTCAAGTGCCAAAAACTCCGCCGACTGCATTTCATTCAGTCTGGAGATGGTGCGCGGAAACTCATGCGCCAGCGGGCCTTCAATGTACAACGCTTCAGGGGGCGACTCTGCCGACAGGATGAGTTTGACACGCCGATCGTACAGAACGTCAATCAGCCAGGTAAAGCGCCTAGCTTCTGAGGCCATGCGGGGCGGCATAGACGGTACATCGCTGAGCAAAACGGTGTGGAACTGGGTCGCAATCTCCAAGTAATCGTTTTGCGACCTCGGCCCGCCGCACAGGGTTTTAAAGTCAAACCACACCAAGCCGCCAGCTTTTCGGCGCGCGTAAATTTTGCGCGATTCGATTTGCAGCACTGGGCTCTCGTCCTGCGATTCGGCCAAACGGTTAAAAGCATCAGTCATCTCTGCATCGGCCTTGTCACCCAAGGGTGTGTGGTACAGATTGACCTGCTCCATCGTGCGGCGGCGGTAGTCCGTGCCGTTGTCAACACTGATGACTTCAAGGTGGTCGTTGAGCAGCGCAATCGCCGGCAAAATCCGGTCGCGGTGCATGCCGCCAGGGTACAGGTCGTCGGGTTTGAAGTTGGACGTTGTAACAAAACCCACGCCGTTGTCGAACAGGGCTGACAGCAAACGATGCAGGATCAAGGCATCGGTGATCTCGGCGACATGAAACTCGTCAAAGCAGATCAGCTTGTAGCGCTTGGCCATGCGCTTGCCCAGTTCGTCCAGCGGGTTCACGGTACCTGCCAGGTCGCGCAGCTCGCGGTGGACTTCGCGCATGAACTCGTGAAAATGCAGCCGGGTTTTGCGTCGGATGGGCACAGCGTTGTAAAAGCAGTCCATCAAAAAGCTTTTGCCGCGCCCGACCCCACCGTACATGTACACGCCGCGCGGCGTATCGGGTCGATTGATCAGTTTTTTGAAGGCGTTGGAGCGCTGCTCTTTGTAGCTTGCCCATTCGCTGGCGCAGCGCTCCAGCGCATCAACCGCGCGCAGCTGGGCCGGGTCAGCCGCATAGCCCCTGGCCACTAATTCCGCTTCGTAGGCTTGCTTAACGCTCACAGGGCAGCATTCTGATTGCTATATTATCAGGAGCTACTTGCGCCCGTATTTATTGGGCTAGAGGCCAATTTGACACCTAAAAACAGCTTAAAAAGCACCGAAATCCGCTCGAAAGTCATTAAAAGTTCAAGGTACGCTTGTCCACCGCCAGCGCAGCCTCTTTGGTAGCTTCACTCAGAGACGGGTGGGCATGGCAGATGCGCGCGATGTCTTCGCTGCTGGCCCTGAACTCCATCGCCACCACGCATTCGGCAATCAGCTCACTGGCCATCGGGCCAACGATATGAACGCCGAGAATTTCGTCGGTGGCAGCATCGGCCAGCATTTTCACCATACCGGTCGTGTCGCCCAGTGCCCGAGCGCGGCCATTGGCCAGGAAGGGAAAAGTACCTGCCTTGTAGGCTTTGCCAGTAGCCTTGAGCTGTTCTTCCGTCTGGCCGACCCATGCAATCTCGGGGCTGGTGTAAATCACCCACGGGATGGTGTTGAAGTTGACATGCCCGTGCTGGCCAGCAATCCGTTCAGCCACCGCAACGCCCTCTTCCTCAGCCTTGTGTGCCAGCATCGGGCCGCGCACCACATCACCAACTGCCCACACGTTCGGCAGGTTGGTTTTGCAGTCTCCATCGACCACAATCGCGCCGCGCTCGTCGAGCTTTAATCCAACCGCTTCAGGCGCCAAACCAATGGTGTTGGCAACGCGTCCAATCGAGATGATGAGTTTGTCAACTTCCAGCGACTGCGCTTCACCCTTGGCGTTGGTATAGGCCACAGACACGCCTTTTTTACTTGCTTTGATCTCGCCAACCTTCACGCCCAGCTCAATCTTCAAACCCTGCTTGGTGAAAGCCTTGTGCGCTTCCTTGGCAATTTGCTGGTCAACAGCGCCCAGGAAGGTCGGCAAACCCTCCAGCACCGTCACCTCAGAGCCCAAACGCCGCCAGACCGAACCCATCTCCAGGCCGATAACGCCCGAACCAATCAGGCCGAGCTTTTTGGGTACTTCGACCATGCGCAACGCGCCATCGTTCGACAAAATGGTTTCTTCGTCAAACGGTGTGCCAGGCAGCGTGCGCGCGTTAGAACCTGTGGCAACAATGATGTGCTTGCCGCTGATCGTTTCTTCAGCCGCGCCTGCCACCTTGATGTCATACATGCCATCTTTGCTAGCTGCAAAAGAGCCGCGGCCGTGGAAAAACGTCACCTTGTTCTTTTTGAACAGGTAAAGCACGCCTTCGTTGTTCTGCTTGACCACCGTGTCTTTGCGGCCAATCATTTTGGCCATGTCCAGGCTCAGGCCTTTGACCTCGATGCCATGGTCAGCAAAGTGATGACCCGCCTGCTCATAGTGCTCGGATGATTGCAGCAAGGCCTTGGACGGAATACAGCCCACGTTGGTACACGTCCCACCGAGTGCCGGGCCGCCCTTGGCGTTTTTCCACTCGTCGATACAGGCCACGTTAAAGCCCAGTTGCGCTGCACGGACGGCAGCAATATAGCCGCCAGGGCCGCCGCCGATGACGATGACGTCGAATTGTTTGGACATCGAAGCTTTCCTTTAGATATCAAACAACAAGCGAGCCGGATCTTCCAGTGCTTCTTTCATCGCGACCAGACCCAGCACAGCCTCGCGGCCGTCGATGATGCGGTGGTCGTAGCTCATGGCGAAGTAGTTCATCGGTCGCACCACGACCACACCGTTTTCAACCACGGCCCGGTCTTTGGTGGCGTGTACGCCCAAAATCGCTGACTGTGGCGGGTTGATGATGGGGGTGGACAACATGGAGCCAAAGGTGCCGCCGTTGCTGATCGAGAACGTACCACCGGTCATTTCTTCAATGCCCAGCTTGCCGTCACGTGCTTTTACGCCATATTCAGCAATCTTCTTTTCGATCTGGGCAAAGCTCATCTGGTCAGCGTTGCGCAAAATCGGCACCACCAGGCCGCGTGGTGAACCAACAGCAATGCCAATGTCAAAGTAGCCGTGGTAGATGATGTCGTTGCCATCCACCGAGGCATTGAGCAGCGGGAATTTCTTCAACGCATGCACAGCGGCTTTCACGAAAAAGCTCATAAAGCCAAGCTTGACGCCGTGCTCTTTTTCAAATTTTTCCTGCATGCGTTTGCGCATGTCCATGACCGGGGCCATATTGACTTCGTTGAACGTGGTCAGAATGGCATTGGTCGATTGCGATTGCAGCAGGCGCTCGGCAATCCGGGCGCGCAGGCGGCTCATGGGCACGCGCTGCTCGGGACGGTCACCCAAATCATTGGTTAGGGAAGGCGCTGCAACTTGTGGCAATTTAGCGACTGGCGCTGGCGCTGGCATCGCGCTAGCAACCGCTGGTTTGGGCGCAGAGGCTGCACCCAGCACGTCGCCCTTGGTCACTCGGCCATCTTTGCCGGTACCTGCAACAGAGCCTGCGGCCATGTTGTTGTCGGCCATCAGCTTGGCGGCTGCTGGCATGGCAACGCCAGCCATGGAACCGCCAGTTGCGGCTGGCGCAGCGACAGCGATAGCAGAAGTGGAAGTGGCCAGAGCAGGTGCAGCAGCGGCAGCCGCTGGCTTGGTAGCGCCTGCCGTCGCTTCAGTGTCAATACGTGCAATGACTTGCTCGGCGGCAACTGTGCCGCCGTCTGCCACCACCAGCTCAACCAGCACACCCGCTGCGGGGGCTGGGACTTCCAGCACAACCTTGTCAGTTTCGATTTCGATCAGGATTTCGTCGATGGTGATCGCATCACCGACCTTCTTTTTCCATTGCAGCATGGTGGCTTCGGCCACAGACTCGGACAACTGGGGGACTTTGACTTCTACGATAGCCATTTGGATTCTTTCGAGGGTATTTATTTGAATGTGGAGTTAAAGGTCGTGACTCATTTGGTCAGGATAAAACCCTTGAGCTTGGCAAACGCACCGTCAACCAGCACCTTTTGCTGTTCCTGGTGTAGATGTGAATAACCTGCAGCAGGAGATGCAGAAGCCGCGCGGCCCGAATAGCCCAGCTTTTGTCCCTCAAGCATGTTCTCGTGAATGTAGTGCTGCACAAAAAACCAGGCGCCCTGGTTTTGCGGCTCGTCCTGGCACCACACGATGTCGGTTGCATTCGGGTACTTTTTCAGCTCGGTGGCAAACGCCTTGTGCGGGAAGGGGTAGAGCTGCTCAACTCGGATCAGCGCCACATCGTCATGGCCTTTTTCTTCGCGTTTGCGCACCAGGTCGTAGTACACCTTGCCCGAGCAGGCGACGATGCGCTTGACCTTGTCGGCTTTCAACTCCTTGTTTTCAGGAATCACCGTTTGAAAGTTACCCTTGGTGAATTCGCTCAGTGGCGACGCAGCATCTTTGGCACGCAGAAGCGATTTGGGCGTCATGATGATCAGCGGCTTGCGCAAATTGCGCACCATCTGGCGGCGCAAAATATGAAAGATCTGGCTGGCGGTTGTTGGCTGCACCACCTGCATGTTGGTGTCGGCTGACAGCTGCATGAAGCGCTCCAGACGGGCTGATGAATGCTCAGGGCCCTGACCCTCGTAGCCATGCGGCAGCATCAGGGTAATACCGTTGACACGGCCCCATTTGACTTCACCCGATGCAATAAACTGGTCAATCACAACCTGCGCGCCGTTGGCAAAATCACCAAACTGCGCTTCCCAGATCACCAGGGTATTGGGGTCATTCGATGCGTAGCCGTATTCAAAAGCCAGCACAGCCTCTTCACTCAAGATCGAATCAATGACGACAAACGGTGCCTGGTTATCCGTCACGTTTTGCAGCGGCACGTAGGTACCGGTGTCGAACTTTTCACGGTTCTGGTCGTGAATGACCGCGTGGCGGTGCGTGAACGTACCGCGCCCGCAGTCTTCGCCCGACAAACGGACCGGGTAGCCGCTGGCCACCAAAGACGCGAATGCCATATGCTCGCCCATGCCCCAATCCACTGGCACATCGCCGCGGCCCATGGCGGCGCGGTCGTCGTACACCTTTTTAACCAGCGGGTGCGGTGTGACGGTGGCGGGGATGGTGGTGATTTTTTCAGCCAGGCGCTTCCACTCGGACATCGGGATGGCGGTATCGCCCGCGTCTGTCCACTTTTTGCCCAGGTACGGCGCCCAATCAACAGCGTACTTGCTTTTGAAGTTGGTCAATACCGGGTCGAAGGTGCTCTTGCCAGCGTCAAGTGCAGCGCGCGTGGCCTTGACCATGTCGTCGCCCAGCGTGTCGCCCATGCCTTGCGCCTGCAGCTTGTCGGCGTACAGCTTGCGCGTGCCCGGGTGCTGTGCAATTTTTTTGTACATCAGCGGCTGCGTCATCGCCGGTGTGTCCTGCTCGTTGTGGCCAAGCTTTCTGAAGCAGATGATGTCAACCACCACATCTTTATGAAATTCCATGCGGAAGTCCAGCGCCAGCTGGGTGGCCAGTACCACGGCCTCCGGGTCGTCACCGTTGACGTGCAGCACGGGCGCGTCAATCATTTTGACGACATCGGTGCAATACAGCGTTGAGCGGCTGTCGCGCGGGTCGCTGGTGGTAAAGCCGATCTGGTTGTTAATGACCAGGTGAACCGTGCCGCCAGTTGAATAGCCACGGGTTTCAGCCAGAGCCAGCGTCTCCATGACCACGCCCTGGCCTGCAAAGGCAGCGTCCCCGTGTACCAGCACAGGCAACACTTGCAGGCCTTTGGGATCCGCACGGCGGTCCATGCGGGCACGAACCGAGCCTTCAACCACCGGGTTGACGATTTCAAGATGTGACGGGTTAAAGGCCAGGGTCAAATGCACAGGACCGCCGGGCGTGGTCACGTCCGAGCTGAAGCCCTGGTGGTACTTCACGTCGCCACTGGGCAGGTCTTCAGGAGCGGTGTGCTCAAATTCTGCACACAGATCGGCCGGCACTTTGCCCAGTGAGTTGACCAGCACATTCAGACGGCCACGGTGTGCCATGCCAATGACAACTTCCTGGATGCCGAGCTGGCCGCTGCGCTGGATGAGTTCGTCCATGCTGGCGATAAAGCTCTCGCCGCCTTCAAGCGAAAAGCGCTTTTGACCGACGTATTTGGTATGCAAAAAGCGCTCCAGGCCTTCAGCCGCGCTTAAACGGTCAAGGATGTGAAGCTTTTTTTCTTTGCTCAAGCTTGGCTTGCTGCGGATGGATTCGAGTTTTTGCTGCCACCAGCGTTTCTGGTTCTGGTCGGTGGCATACATGTACTCGGCGCCAATCGTGCCGCAATAGGTTTCGCGCAACGCATTCATGAGCTCGCGCAGGCTCATGGTTTCTTTGCCGAAAAAGGTATTGCTGGTGTTGAACACGGTTTCCTGGTCGGCATCGGTGAGGCCGTAAAAGGACGGGTCAAGTTCCGGAATCTTGTCGCGCTCTGTGCGCTTGAGAGGGTCCAGGTCAGCCCAGCGTGCGCCAACGTTGCGGTAAGCCGAAATCAGCTGTTGTACAGACGTCCGTTTACGGCCCATTTCCAGGTCAGCGCTGGCCACCACAACGCGGGTTTGGCCGCTTTTGGCGCGCTCGGCAAAGGCGTTGACGACCGGCAGGTGCGGAACGTCTTTGGCATCAGAGCCATCGACTGCCGGTACATGCTGAAGCGCGTCAAAGTAGCTGCGCCAGCTGTCGGGCACGCTGCCAGGGTTGGAAAGGTAGTTTTCGTACATCTCTTCAACATAGGGCGCATTGCCACCGAAGAGATAGGTGTTGCCGTTGTAGGCAGCATAGATTGACGAAGCGCTGGGCGCTTGCGGATTCGAACTCATATCGACTGACCTCCGTTTCCCTTGGGGAAACATTAGTGGACTACAAAGTAGTCGGTTGGTTAAACCTTCCGCTTGTCACGGCTGAACCGATTAGCGGATGCGACTGTGCCTGGAAGGGACTTCAGAAACAAACCGGATTGTGCCACTTAAATAGGGCACGGTTGGCCTCAGAGTTATGCCAAACCTGCATTGCCAGCCACGCCCACCAGCTGCGGCGTGTTGGGTTTGACGGGTTTGATGACTTTTTTGGCCTTCAAATAAGTCTCTACCACGTCCCAGACAGGCGGACCTGCGTTTTTACTGGCCTCAGCCACGGGCGCCCACCCCGCCACCTTGTAGGTTTTGTCGGCTTCAATCAGTTTGCCGTTCAGTCGCATGTCCTGAATCCGGTTACCCATCTTCGCACCAGGCTCACAGGTGTAGGTCAGCCCGCCGGTACGCACCATGTCGCCGCCCTGCTGGTAATAAGGGTCAGGGTTGAACAGGTTGTCGCCCACGTCTTCAAGGATGGTTTTGATCATCTCGCCGCGCATGTCGGTCAGGGTAGTCCAGGGGTAGCTGATGGCGGTTTGATCCATCAGGTGTTCACGCGTGATGCTTTGGCCTGGCAACAGCGACGTGCCCCACCTGAAACCGGGAGAAAAGGCAATCTCTGCACCCGTTACATCCATAAGAGCATCCAGAATCAACTGGTCAAACGTACCGTTGAAGTTGCCGCGCCGATAGAGCGTGCCTTCAGTCGTGGCCAGTTTTTCAGTCAACTTGGCAAGATGCGGCTCGCGAATTTTGGTGATCAGCGCTGTCATCTCTTTGTCTGCTGCCAGCAGGTTTGAAAAAATCGGCAGCAGACGGTATTTAAAACCGACAACTGCTTTGCCTTTCACGTCCAGGTCAAGCACGCCCAGAAATTTGCCGTTGCTGCCCGCATTGGTCACGATGGTTTGACCGCCCGGGTTTTTCACAATCACGGGTACGGGCACGCCGTCATGCGTGTGGCCGCCCAGAATGGCGTCAATGCCGGTGACGCGCGAAGCCATTTTCAGATCAACATCCATGCCGTTATGGCTGAGCAGCACCACGGCCTGTGCACCTTTGGCACGCGCATCGTTGACGGTTTCCTGCATTTCGTTTTCACGGATGCCGAAGGTCCAGTTGGGCGTCAGCCAGCTTGGGTTGGCGATTGGCGTGTAGGGGAAGGCCTGGCCAATGATGGCAACTTGAACACCGTTCATGTCCTTGATGACATAGGGTTTGAAAACAGGATCGCCAAAATCGCTGGTTTTGACGTTTTGCGCGACAAAGTCAACCTTGCCTGCAAAGTCACCCTCGACGACCTTTTTGATGCGTGCTTCACCATAAGTGAAATCCCAGTGACCGGTCATCACATTCACACCCAGCAGCTTGCAGGCATCGACCATGTCCTGACCTTCAGACCACAATGCGGTGGCACTGCCCTGCCAGGTGTCGCCGCCGTCCAGCAGCAAAGCATTGGGACGAGAGGCTTTGAGTTGTTTGACCAGCGTCGCCATGTGGGCAAAACCACCGACTTTGCCGTAATGACGCGCAGCACGCTCAAAGTTCAAGTAAGTAAATGCGTGTGCCTCGGGCGTGCCCGACCTGATTTGTGCGGCCTTTAAAAGCCGTTCACCCACCAGATGAGGCAATTGCCCCTGCATCGCACCCACACCCAGGTTTACCGACGGCTCACGAAAGTAGCTGGGCAGTAACTGGGCATGACAGTCGGTCATGTGCAACAGATGCACATTGCCAGTTTTGGGCAGGTTGTACAGGTTACCGGTTTTGGCGGCTGCATTGGCATGCAATGGGAAACCAGCAGCCAGGGCGGCGGCCATGACACTTGAAAACTCGCGGCGAGACAGATTCATGACAGCCTTGACAAGATGAATTAACTATGAATTTGATAGCTGCTTGCGCGCGTATTCATTGAGACGGAGGCAAAAAACGCACTAAAAAAAAGGCCTTTCCAGGCCATTTTTAGAGGTTTTACTGATTAACCGGCGATTTCGGATCCAGCAGCAGCGCCATCACGTCTTTGATCTGTTGCTCGGTCAGAATATTGGCATGGCCAAAGCGCGGCATGCCTGAGCAGGCGTTGTAGGCCTTGGAATTCCACAACTTGCCCCAGGTGTAGTCAACAATAGGCTTGCTGGCCACAGCCGCCGGGTCCGTCACGCCACGCAGCTTGCCGTAGTTGTACAGGCTGGGGCCGATGGAGCCGTAAGACACCTCGGCCTTGCTGATCTGGTGGCAGTTGTAGCAACTGCCGCCGTTGGCAGCGGTGGCACTGTCGGTCCAGGTCAGGCCACGACCATTTTGGGCAATTCTTTCGCCTTCAACCCAGTTGCCTATCAGCTTGCCGTCGGCGGGAAATTTAACGGTTTTCAGGTTTTCTTCTTCAATGGCTTTTCCCAGTTTGTCATTGAGAGAATTGCCTTCAGAGTCAGAGCAGGCCTGGTTGGATGCGTCGAGCTGCAGCCGGTCAAGCTTGGAAATGCCTTGCTCACGAAATGAACTCTTCAGCACCTGGCGGGTGGTTTCGTCCACCTGGGCAGATGTTGGCGCAATGGCGCAACCTGCCAGCAAAGTGGTAGCGGCCAGAGCGCATGCCAGAGCGCTCGCTTTTTTATAGTTTGTTTTCATTGTGGTCAATCCTATCAACGCTTCAAAGCCGGTGCGGTGGATACGCCGCCTTTGGCGTTCACACCCATGTACACGCCAAGTGCAACGGTTACATCAGACGCGTAACCGGGAAACGGAAAGCGTTGCTGGCGGTAGCAGTCGTTCAGGCGGCGCTGCATGCTCCACAGCTCACCCCCCGACACGCGGTAGGCAGGCCAGGCACCAAAGCCAAGGCTGGCACCGGGCTGCTTGGTCAGGTTGGGGAGGTCTTGCAGGCGTACCCGTTTGTTGTCTTCACTGTGGCAAGACGCGCATGAAAAGTCCATTGGCCCGCCACGCAGAAAAAACACTTTTTTGCCAACCTCGTACATCAGTTTTTCTTGTGCATGTGTCTGCGGCAGGTTGAACTTCAAGCCCCTTGATTCAGCCGAAATATAGGCCACCAGCGACTCCATGTTCTTCTGCTCGCCGTCACCAAAGCGGGTTTTGGCGATGTCTGCAGCATTGAAACCCTGCTGCACTTCCATGCAGGTCAGCAGGCGAGACTCCAGGTCTTGCACCCGCTGGGTATCTGCAAAAAAGCGCGGCAGCTCGACAAACGCGCCTTTGACCACGCCAGCGCCCTTGCCCAGATCGCATTTTTCTAGCGACGCGTTTTTCGGGCCACGTGCCTGCTTCCACAGGGCTTCGCCCTTGGCTTCAAACAGCTCGGCCGGGTTGCCGTCAGCCAGCATGGCGCGGTATTCGGCAATGCCTTCTGCGGTTGATTTTTGGGCAAATGCAGCAGAGCAGAGCAAAGCAGATGCAAGCGGGGCAACAAGTGCGGTGGCGAGGTATTTTTTCATGATGTGCTTGTGCCTTGCTCAGGTTATGGCGACTTCATCGGTGCGCTTGTCGCCCCGGTTGTCTATCCAGGTCACGGCAATCTTGTCACCCGCTTTGCCACCCTTGAAGCTGAACTGCATGAACGGGTTTTTCGACACCGCTGTACCCCACTGTGCGCTCATTACCGGTTTGCCGTTCCAGGTGGCGTTGATGGTCTGGATAAACCAGGCCGGTACGACTTTGCCCGCTGCATCACGGCGCTGGCCGCTTTCCATTTCATGACCCACCAGTACACGCACGGTGGTTTTGTCGCCTTGGGCTTGTGCCCGGATTCTCATTGGATCTGACATATTTTTCTCCTGATCTTTAGGGGTTAGGCGCTATCAGCCGCCGCAGCCGCCGAGGGTGACTTTGACTTCCTTGACGGCGAAATAGTATTTGTCGCCGGCCTTGGCCAATGCATACACATTGGACGACTGGCCCATTTTGATATTGGTCTCGACGTTCGCGTCGGTACCCGCCGGGACATCAAACATGGCAGCCAAAGCGCTGGGGTTTTTTTCGACAACAAAGGCTATTTGCGTCGTACCAGCAATATTGCTTAGCGCGCCAATGCGCACCACATTGCCGTTTTCGGCAATTTCTGGGGCACGAAGCATCAAGTCTTTGCTTTCGACTGGCGCCCCCGATGCACCCATCGCCTTGGCAGCATCAAGCAGGGTCTTGCTGTCAAAAGCGGCTTTGTTCCAGCCGGGGGCATTGGCCGCCGCTTGGGCATAGGCGTTGGGCAAGCCAGTAGCTGCGGCCAGAGCAACAGCAGTGGCACCCGAACTGCGGGCTAAAAAATCACGACGTTCCATAAATATCTCCTTCTGTACAAAAACCAACTTCACACATTTGACACAAAAAATTCAGCAAGCAAAATAGGACAACCCCCTAAGGTGGCATGCCACCAGTCAACCAGCGGGCTATCTGTCCGGCTTCTTCCAAACTCAGAGCCTGGGCGGGCATGGGAATGAATCCCCATACACCCTGCCCACCATTTTTGATTTTGCCCGACAGCAAAGTGACCGCACCATTTTGGCTCTTGTAGCGCTCTGCCACATCCTTTAACGAAGGGCCAACCAGCTTGCTGGACAAGCCGTGACAAGCCAGACAAGCGTTTTTATCCAGCACGGGCTTGATCTGAGCCAGGGTTGGCACAGCAGACGCTATATTTTCAGGAGCTGCTTGCGCCCGTATTGATTGGCCTGGAGGCACATTTGATGCATTATTTTGACTATTTAGAGCCATTTTCAGGTCTTTCGGGGCCACAGTCTGCGCGCCTCGGCTGGCCCCCACCAGACGCGACTGAACAGCCAGGTTGCCATGCGCATCTCTGGCGTGATCTGGCAAGCTGCTGACGATGGCTGTTTGCACCGCGCAGTTGGCCATGCATGGGGAGCCCTGCACGTCTGGCTTGGTGCTGCCGCCAAATTCAACACCTGGCCACAGGCCGTGAGCCGTTGTCATCCCGTTGCGATTGGGCAAGCGCGCCTGCACGTCCCGAATATTTGTGTCGCTCAGCACAAAATCCGCCGGCAGCACATTGCTTAAATGCAAAACATAAGCCGTACTGGCATATACATCGTCAGTGCTGAGAGACTTGGGTGCAGTCCACGGCATGGCACGGTTGATGTAGTCCCACAAGCTTGACAAACTGGAAAGCTTCATCAAGGTGGTGCGCTGCGGCTGATTGGCACCTGGCAGCAGGCTTTTGACGCGTCCGGTTTTCATGTCATCGGACGTCACGCCGCCTGCTATCGGCGTGAAGACTTCAGATGATTCGCCAAAAGTGCCATGGCACGAAGCGCACTGCGCCTCCCAGATCACCTCACCCTGCTTGACGCTGCCCTGCCCTTTGGGCAAGCCTTTGAAGTCCGGGCGGACATCAATGTCCCAGGCCTTGATTTCTTGCGGTGTGGCGGTGCGGCCTATGTTTTGAAACTTCGATGTTTGCGCGAAAGAAATCAGCGGCAACAAACAGAGAATAAGGTTACCCCACTTGAACATTTTTCACCTCGCCGTTTTCGCTTAGGAGCCAAGACTGAACGGCATTGTTGTGATAGATACTTCTGCCGCCGCGGACCGCGCGCAGCGCCTGGTAAGTCGGTTGAATATGCCCGGTCTCGTCAACCGCCCGGCTTTGCAAAATGACGGGCTTGCCGTCCCACACAAAATCGGTGTTAAAACGGGTCAGACATTTTGACAAGACCGGGCCTTCAAGCCGCGCTGCCTTCCAGTTGCGGCCACCGTCGATGGACACATCCACTTTTTTAACCTTGCCTCGTCCGCTCCAGGCCAGCCCAGTGATGCTGTGAAAGCCTTTTTGCAGCACCACCTGCCCGCCGCTTGGGGAGGTGATGACGCTTTTGATTTCCTGAATGCCGCTGTACTGGCGGTGCATGCCATCGGGCATCAGGTCGATGTAGTGCAAGGTTTCATCTTTGGCACCGTAGGGCTTGTCGCCCACTTCAATGCGGCGCAGGTATTTGACCCAGCTCACACCCTGAATGCCAGGCACGATAAGTCGCAACGGATAACCGTTCTCAGGGCGCAGCATTTCGCCGTTTTGGCCATACGCCACCAGAACTTCACCGCTTTGAATCAGGCTCATGGGGATGGTGCGCGTCATTCCTGAGCCATCAGCGCCCTCAGCCAAAATGAATTTCCCGCGCTTCAAATCAGCGCCGCACATTTGCAGCAGCGTGATCAAAGGCACGCCCGTAAATTCACTGCAACTGAGCATGCCGTGCGTGTACTGCACAGTCGGCACGGCGCTGTTATTCCATTCCATCGCAGTGTTGGCCCCGCATTCAATAAAGCACATGCGGCTGACGCTCGGCAGGCGCATGATCTCGTCCATGTCAAATACCATCGGGCGTTTGATAAGGCTGTCGTCTGAGCCATTGATCATCAGGCGGTGTTTGGACGGGTCAATGTCCCACCAGCCCTGGTGGTGGCGCTCAAAATGCAGGCCGCTGGGCGTGATGATGCCAAACAGCGACTGCAGTGGCGCAAAGCTGACGCTGGCCGCGCCCACACGCGTCAGGCCGGGGCTTTCGCGGCGTTGCAGGTTTTTTTCAAATTCACTGGGCAAGCCGTAAGGGCGCGATGCGACGGGTTGACCCAAACCTTTGCTGTGGGCGGGCAAGTTCAGAATGTTGGGGTCACCAGCAGATGCTGAAACCTGGGTTTGCGCCTGGGCACCCGCAACCGCAGCAGCAAGAGCGCCCGCCAAGAACCCGCGCCGGCCAGCCGTGACATCCTTGATCTGCTGGGCAGACAAAAAGTTTTCTGGCGCGCGTTGAATAAATCGATTGAACATAAGCATCACGCCATGACAGGTGATCGGGGGCTGAGCGACTGACCGTCAGGCATTGCATCAGGCTCATCCATCTCAATGGCAATTTGCGTACAGACACCTCGGCACAAGGCCACTGCATTTTCGCTTTGTACCCGGTAAAAGACCTGTGTGCCGTCTTTGCGCTTGGCCAGCACACCGGTCTTGAACAGCACAGCCAGGTGCTGAGATAAATTGGGCTGGGTGGTGTCAATCTCCAGCAGCAACTGGTTGACGGACTTTTCCTGTTCGCACACAGCGCTCAGAATTTGCAGGCGTATGGGTGTCGCAAGTACCGCAAAAAGCTCAGCTGCCAGCGTAAAAACGCGGTTCTCGGCAGAGGCTGCTGTTTGAGATGTTTTTGTCATTGCTTTGAAATATAAGTAATGACTAATATTTTGATTGTCAAACGCTAAAAACCCATCCTGATTTACCCTGACAGGCACACCAGCCTGATTTGGGAAGCAATTTGTTTCAAACCGAATCACAAAATGGGCAACTTGAACGAACGATGTGAAATTTAACCTTTTATTTTTGCGGGTTGTTCCCTAGAATGCCGACATGAAACAAGACGCAACACTCTTCAAGTTTTTGCTACAGACTACTCTTTTCAGTCTCTTGGCACTTTTCGGCAGTCATGCCAGCGCCGAGGTTGATGACCTTGTACGGCAAGCCCGAGCACTGATTGAAAAAGGCCAGGCCAAACAGGCTTTTGACCTGCTTGAACCACAAGAAGCTAACCGCGCAGGTGACCCTGACTTTGACACCACGCTGGGCATTGCGGCCAACGACAGCGAGCAACACACACGCGCTGTGTTTGCACTTGAAAGGGTGCTGTCAGTGCAGCCAGAAAATTCACGGGCCCGGGCTGAATTGGGTCGCGCCCTGTTTTCTGTCGGAGACAACGTCGGCGCACGCAAAGTGCTGCAGGAAACCAAGCGTGACAATATCCCCAGCGAAGCCGCCGCCACGATTGACCAGTTTCTTCAAGCCATTGACCGCAGCGAAGAAGCGGCGAAATCATCAGTCAGGTTTTACATTGAAACCAGCCTGGGCCACGACAGCAACATTAACGGCGGGCCGGGCAATTCGTCAGTCGCCGTGCCGGCTTTTGGTGGGCTGGTGCTGACGCTGGGCGCAGCCAACGTTTCAACTGCCGACACCTTCGGAACTCTTGGTACCGGACTCTCAGCACGGCGGGTGCTGGATCCGCGCTGGTCACTGCTGGCCAACGTCTCGGTCAATGCCCGAGAGCATGGCAAATTCAGGACTTTCAACACCTTTCAGGTCGATGGCAACGTCGGCGCCAGCTACCGCTATGACAAACACGAATTCACAGCCGCTGTTCAGGCAGGCAGTTTTTATGTCGACAGCGCCAGGGTTAGGGATCAGTCAGGCCTGGTGGGCGAGTGGACCTAACGACCCGATGGCGAAAACCAGTGGAGCAGTTACCTGCAAATCGGCACGCTGAGCTACCCAACGCAAGGCGCGCGTAATGCTGATCGTATTGAGGGACTTGCAGAATTCCGCAAGCCAGCCGAATTAACCGCTACGTGAGGTAAAAAAAGTTGCGGGCACCGCCTAAAAGGCTGCAAGATCAGGGTATTGAATCATGAACTTGGTGAGCGCCCAT
>JBILXX010000063.1:0-21039 GCA_044378095.1 Polaromonas sp. | reverse complement strand
GCGATGCAACTCAATTCCCATCAACCACTACGCAGATCGATTAACCTTGCAAACCCGGACTTCCTCAATTCAGTTGGTATGCCGGTAGGGGGCAGGTCAATAGAACAAACCCCAGTGCCCACAACTTGTGGTGGTCAAGGTTGACCACTCACGACCATGACCACTGCTATACATTTTATAGCTACTTGCGCACGTATTTAATGGCCTAAAGCCCGAATTTTTCAATAAAAAGAGCCTCACTGATCGCTGAAAACCCAAAATTTGATAATTCGGATCTGCGCGGCAACAATCCAGATATCAGTCACTTCCAAATAAATCGCGTGTGTAGACTTTGAAGGCGACGTCTGCCAAGGCTGGAGTCCGGCGGTTTGCAACAATCAGATCCGATTGTTTTTTGAATACCTCCAAATCAACCTCTACGCGAGAACCATAAAAATCACGGTCCTTGATGAGAGGCTCATAAACCACCACTTCTACACCCTTGGCCTTAAGCCGCTTCATGATGCCCTGCACGCTGCTGGCACGAAAGTTGTCAGATCCCTCTTTCATAACAATCCGATAGATACCAACAGTTTTCGGGTTGCGAGCGAGAATATCTTGGGCAATGTAGTCCTTGCGGGTACTGTTGGCCTGAACAATTGCGGTGATCAGGGTTTGCGGAACGTCCTCATAGTTGGCAAGCAGCTGTTTGGTATCTTTTGGTAAACAATATCCGCCGTAACCAAAACTGGGGTTGTTGTAATAGTTGCCGATACGAGGGTCGAGACTCACGCCATCAATAATCTGCCGCGTGTCCAATCCGTGAACACCGGCGTAGGTGTCGAGCTCATTAAAGTAGGCCACTCGCATGGCCAAATAAGTATTGGCAAAAAGCTTAATCGCCTCAGCCTCTGTACTGTCCGTTAGCAAAATGGGTATGTCAGCTTTAGTTGCACCAGCTTTGAGCAGGTTTGCAAATATTTCAGCGCTCTCCGAACGGTCACCCACCACTATGCGCGACGGATTCAGATTGTCATGAAGCGCACGCCCTTCGCGCAAAAATTCGGGCGAAAATATCAGGTTCTCACAATCGAGCAACTGTCGCAACCTGGCTGTGTAGCCCACTGGAACGGTGGACTTGATGACCATAAACGCCTTCGGATTGATGGCCAACACATCTTTGACAACGGACTCTATAGATTGAGTGTTGAAGTAGTTCGTATCTGGATCGTAGTCCGTAGGTGTTGCTATAACTACGAAATTTGCGCCGCTATACGCGTCCAATCGATCACTCGTAGCACGTAAATTGAGTGGCTTATTCTTGAGGTAAACCTCAATTTCAGCGTCCGCTATTGGCGACCGTCGTTGGTTGATCAATTCGATTTTGTGCGAATCGATGTCAATCACAACCACCTCGTTATGCTGTGCTAACAGTACAGCATTTGAAAGGCCTACATAGCCAGCACCAACAACGGTAATTTTCAAAATATTAAGCCAAAATCAAAAGGCCGTCTGGATCAGATTTAATACGAAAAACAAGTCTGGCATCAAAAAATTGCATGCGACGTCTAACACGTGGTCAAACATAAGCTCAAGCCTGTTGTGTGCGCAGTTTGACTGTTTGGTTAAAAATAATTATATGCGGCGCTGTTGGACGTGTTGATAAACTTCATGGCTGAGCGAAATCTGCGAAGACACTCAATCAGCGCAGTATCGGCCATTAAGTGGCCCATTGCTGGTTGCCTGCGAAGGTCAGGCCCAGCGATTTGTTTGCACGATGCTCGCTATATATTCAGTAGCTTACTGCGCACGTTTTTATTGACCTAGAAGCGAAATATACCACCGAAACACTTACACCGCATGGTTAGCCCAAATTGGTGTTCTAACCTTGGTGCGCATCACGTGCCGCACCTGCAGCTTCAGCGGGCGCGCCAGATATTACGTAGCTCCCATCGGACCATCTAGCACCACCAAAGAAGTCATTTTTTACAGCTTGTAGAACAGCTTGAAATTGACGCGCCCGAGCACTAAGCGTGTGCGAATGCAAGACTACGTCCTGGCCACGGCGCGCGATTTTCTCAATAGCATCAGGGGATGTGCGTATATCGCGATCAACCTCCAGCACGTCCTCTGGCGAGCAAAGGCGACAGTTAACGCCGTCTACAAAACCATAGTCGGCCAAACCGCGACAGGGCTCTGATACGAGTAGGGCGCCAGACGCAGGGATCTCAAAAAACTTTCGAATTGGTTGTTGCAAAACTGAGCCGCAGGTATAAACCGCCCTGCTCCGTTCAAGTTCGCGCCGAAACAGACGGTTGCCGAGAAGCAGCCCCAAGCTTGGCATAAAGCCGATGGTCTCTGAAACACGATGAATCCAGCGACTCGGCGATATCGAACGAAAACTATAGCCAGCTGAACGCAAATGCATCGCTGCTACGCGGCGCGCCCTGTACTGCACACCCGGAACCGCCCATGTGTTCGGACGATTTGCATGGCTACCACGATAAATTTCGGCACCTGATACAAAAAGAGGGAACGACGCAAATCTGGATATGTTGGATTCCATGAAATTCACAAAAACGTCAGAAGCTCGCAATGTCCACGGCTCATCTTCTCGATATTGCATTTCAGCGGTTCGAATTGCGTTTTCAGGGCCATTGCCCAGAAAAAAGTTAGCAGTTTCGCTAGCCAAATCTGCATAGCGCTCGGTCCAGCCGTATAAGTCATCTTGCAGTAGCGATAGAAATTTTGGCATTTCCAGTTTACGAAACGCCGTTGATATCTCTAGAAGATGCTTGAGTTGTTCAACGGGGAAGTCAAAGTTATAAAGCCGCTTTATCCGCCCATAAAGATGTTCCATGTCTGATTTGAGTGACACAGTAAGGGCTTGTAACTCTGTCGTCACTGCAACGTCAAATGGCCCATGTTGATCAACGAATCTCGCTAACCCACCTACAAGATCATCAGATGAAACAAAGCCGGGACCAAAACAGGTGGTTTCACCACACTCTGACAGCATCTCAACGAGTAATTCCCCGGTTGGGTTCATGTAGCGCAGTGCCGGGCCGACAAAGAGAATGCGGGGCAAGCTCATCCTTTGACATCAAATACGATGTTGTAACGCTTATTGACAGCACGCTTTTCAGCAACCTGATTTGTGATGCGCCAATCAACATCAAGCATGTCCAGCATATCCACAACAGTATGCAGGTCGTACGCGTGATAGCCTGACCTGGATACTTGACCGCCAAACAACATGTCGGCAATCACTGCTCGTCCTCTTGGTCGCAGCAAAGACTTAATCGATTGCAGAACTTCCTTAAAGTATCCATCTGTCGGGAAATAAAGTGCGACCCCGGCCATAAGAATTCTGTCAAAACTCGCCGGAGCAAAAGGTTGCTCTGCGGCTGCACAGACCAACGTTTCGGCACGACCTTGATAAGTTGCAAGCAGCGTATCGCTGATATCAGTACCCACAAGTCGCCCTGCCAGCTGCTCCAGCGACTCAAGGTGCAACCCGGTTCCACAGCCGATTTCGAGTACATCATCACCGGCCTGCACGGCCAACGCAGCGAGGTTGGGCGCAACTACGGCATGCAGATAAGCTTCAAGGGGCATTGGAACGCCATCGATGCAGTAATCAACCAACTCAATGCGGTTGGTGCCTGTACGTCCAAGCCAATAAGTGCGCCACTCTTCCAATGTTTTCACTGCGGTTTTCTCCAAGAGTAAGTTTCGCGAAACACTCCAATTTTTGTAAAATTTTCTTTGAACTCGAATATGTTGTGTCGCGGTTGCATGTCGTAAGTTGAGGTCCCGAAGCTAAAGCACTTCACCTCCTCATCGAGTTTTTCAAGTTGTTCCGCTATCAACAATGACAGCGCTTGCGAATGTTGCAGCTCAGGATCCTGGCAAATATAAAATGCACTGTCGAGAATACGGGAAACTCTAAAACAACCAATTGCGGCTGCTGGCTCCCCCTCAAAGTAAGCCACAGGAAAACGTATCCGCTCTCCCAAAAGAGTGCGCAAGCTTAGGATATTCTCAAAAGTATGGGTTGGTGGGACACCGTGCTTGCGATAGGTCGCCATCATGACCTTCCAGTAATCTTCGATCGGTGGCGACCAGTCAATTTTCACACCTAGCTTCATCGCCTTTTTTGCTGAGCGACGCGCTCTTTCGCTGGGCACGCTAAGCCCGCGAACGAATACCGACGTTACATCTCGAATGGCAATCGAAAATCCACGAAATATCAAAGCAAAAGACGCCGTATCAAGTGAGCCCTGATAACTGGCTGCGATGGGATTGGCTAAAAAGGCTTCTTCGACCCCAAGTAAATCAAACAGGTTGATCAACGAATCTGTGATTCCAATAGCGTCGCGCAATGAGGGATGTTGCGCAAAAACAATGCCACCATAACTACCCCCATATGGGGAAACAAACACTCTACGGCCTTCTTGCTCAATGACGGCGAATGCAATACGAGCCAATATTTTTCCCCTGCTCTCGAAACCGTAGAAGCGTGCGGTTTGGGCAAACCGGTCACCGTGATAGCCGAGAAATTGACGCAAATGAAACAGCGTGCCATTGACAGACGATTCAATACCGCGATCCCATTCATCAGCAGGCTCACCGCCCAGGTCAACGGCTTTGACCAATCCAGAGTCCATCAGAAAGAGGGCTTCCTAAACGCGACGATCAGTCCCGTCGACTGAGAGGAGAAAAGCCTGGCCAAAATGGAAATAACCTTTCTGCCTGCACTGATTTCTCTCAGACGAGAGTAAATGCCCAAGTGCGGCACGAAGAAACCTTCTGTTAATGCAGGACCAAAAATATCTAGCTTTGCAAGCGCGGTTTTTTTCAACAGCGTTTTTAAGGTGTAGAAATGAATGTGATCTGTTGTACGCAAGATAGATCGTTGAACAACGTGGTTACGCATCCACCCCAATGCGCAGCCTTCATTTGGTACAGCAATGATCATCAGTCCAGACGGTGCAAGAATTCGTTTTAATTCAAGCAAGGCAGTAACATCCTCATGGATATGTTCAAGCACATGACTACAGAGGATGACATCAAATTCTTCATTCTTGAAGGGCGTTTTTAGCAAATCAGCCTCTACGACCGGGAAAGATCCATTCGCAGCAGCACGCTCCAAACGCACTCCGTTGTAATCGCTACCAACAATATCTGCTTCTATACCCTTAATGGCAAAGATATCCTTGAGCACAGACATGTTGATGCCATCGCCGCAACCCGCATCAAGAACCCTGATCTGCTTTTGATGTTGCGGTCTTTGAGATAACCAGAGATTAATGTGCTTTGCGAAAAGTCGCCAGCGCCCCTCCAATGCCCATCTTGAGCCGGGCGTTCCAAGCTGACTCTGACGCTGATCAGCCAGATACCATTCATTGCCTTGCTCAATCTTGCGGCGAACTGTATCGTCCATTAAGAGATTTCCTCCAGCATTTCTTCATACAAATCAGCGCGTTTGCGACTTACGGATGTTAGATCATGCAGGGCAAATGCCCTTTCGCGCCCAGCCATACCGATGGAGTTGGCAAGTGTTTCATCGTCAAGCAATTCGTTAATGGCCGCAACAAGCAAGTCAACCGAATGCTCTGGCACTAAAAAGCCTGCCCGCCGATTTTCAATCAGCTCTGAATGCCATTCAACGTCGTAGGCTACCGTGGGCCGCCCAGATGCACATGCTTCAATAAGGCTAAACCCCCCCATGGGTGCCAAGTTCACGGCTGCCATCTGACGCAGTTCCAAGACTCGGTCTCTAGGCAAAAAACCCAACATTTGAATAGCCAGGCCTAGTGAAGGTTCAGATGCAAGTTGATCCAAAAGGCGCTTTTCTTCTGGCCCAGCGCCAGCCATCACCACCGTAACATCGCCACGCTTTGCAAGTCGACGCCCCACCTCAAAGACATCATCAATATAGTTTTCTCTAGAAAGTCTTCCCGCAAAAAAAACCACGCGTCGCCCAGAAGTTACCAGTGAATCGAGGTCCGGCGGCGGCATACGAAAAGGCTGAAGATCAATCCCGTGCGTGAAGATGCGGATTTTTTGCTCGCTTGCACCTGCGCGAACAACCCCAGGCACCAGGCTTGGCCTGATGCACAGCACCCGCTTGGCGCGCATGAGCATTGCCCGGGACAAAAGTCTGGCAGCGAAGCGCGAACCCAATAGTTTCGGGGCACCAGATTTAGGGTCAAGCTTGTGCCTAAGATCCCAATCAGCGTGAATAGAGATCACAAAAATAGCATTTGTGCCAAGGGTTGCAAGCCAGCCGATCGGCGCAGCCCAATACGGATCACTCGCCCGGACTATGTCTATTTGCTCTGCCAATATCAAGCGACGTATGCCGATGACAGCGCGCAAAACATAAAGCGGTGTGTAGAGCACTCGCAAAAACCGGAATCTTGCGCCGAACGGAAGCGCATCAAATCCGAATTCAACCAGCTCGTGTCCAGCTGCGATAGGTATAGTTCGACTTTTGCGGGCAAGTGGATGCACTGAGATAACGCGATCAAAATAACCACCTTCTGCGCGCTGTGCAATCATCCCAGTCACGCCTTTGGCAAGGAGCGCATCGTAGTCTGAGCTCGATATAAAGATCAAAGAACGCCTGGAAGTCATCTGAGTCCCGTGTCAAGCGCCGGGCTCGACCCGGCAGCTTGCCAAACTAAACGTGTACGAAGACTTTTACCAATCAACTTCTTGGAATCGTCGGGCTGCATACCCGCTATCTCGACCTCCTCAAGGCGCAGTGCCCCTTCACCGCAAGCAATGACAGGGTCGCCCTCGGCTCGCAGCATCACCTGACCCGGGACAGCGCAGAAAGGTTGGGGGTGTGAGAAGGGGCTGGCACGCCAAACTCTGGCCAGACGCCCGTCCTCCAGACATGTGAAAGCGCCATCGAAGGGGCGAGAGGAAGCTCGCACAAGGCGATGCACGGCATCAACGCTCTGTCGCCAGTCAATGCGAGCGTCTTCCGCCCGACGCGGATAGCATCTCAGCGCCAGCGCAGGGTCGGCAGGTTGGGGCGTAGGGGTAACGGTACCGTTTGCCAAACCGTTGATCGCGGCGGCCAATAGACTCGGGACGCGGCCATCAAGCCATGTATAGACATCTCCAATATAGGTAGTGGCAGACACAGGTAAATAGTCTTTTAACAGGATAGGGCCAGCGTCAACTGCATCGGGAGCCATCCTGTGGGCACATAAGCCGATCTGTGAATCGCCATTCAAAATCGCCCAATTGGGGCATGCGTTGCCACGGTAGCGGGGGAGATCGCCGCAATGGGCATTGACGATGCCATGTGGAAACAGGTTGATGACTTCTGCGCCAACAATCGTTGGCCAATTGATCGAAAGCGCGATATCCGCACCAGTGGCTGCAAGCTGCTCTTGCACCTCCGGGCGACTCAGCGAGACTTCACCCAGGTACTTTGCACCTGTACGCGCAGCAAGCAAAGAAAAGTCGTCGCTTCCGCATTTGTAAAACGGCTCTGACCGTGCGGTTGCGACAGCAACAATACTGTGGCCAGCAGCCGCGCACGCATCTGCCGTATTGATGAGCCAGCGCGTGCGGCCAAGAATGGCTATCTTCATAGCGCAAGTTCCTCCAATTTCAACTCAAGGCCGTAGCCGCTTGCAACTGCGGCCTCGACTGCCTGCTGTGCACTGGCACCGCCGCGTCGCGCATTGACGACAATCGATGCCGCCTTTAAACCAGCGGCATGAAGGTCAACGACGGGGCGGCACCCTGCATAAGCGGTTGTAACTGTCATAGCGCCCGGTGCAGCGTCAACATCTGGCAGCAAAGTTACGCCATGGGCACGCACCACAGCAGTGTCGATAACCCCGCAAAGTCTGACGATAGGTGACCCGGCAAGGGCCAGTCTGTCAAGCAGCGCAGAGTCGCTGGATGTCACGATGGGAAGGTGATGGCGGTGCTCAACAATAACGACAGCATCCGGAATAAGGTCACCCCGCACCAGAGACTGCCACGCTTCACGGCTTTGGCGCTCAACAACTGCTCCGGCGCGCGTTAACCATCCGGCCACAGCGTCACCGAAGGGGTCAGAACCAATCACGACGATCTGAGAATGCGAAATTTCAATACCAGCATCTAGCAACAGTCTGCCAATTGTGGGCCCAAGGTAGTCAAAGGTACGGACCTCAGGATGTCCCTCATTCGTTGCAATAACAGGTACACCTGTATCGGCTATTGCAAGCATGTCAATATCACTCGCCCTAAACTCCCAGGGCTCCCACATGAGGGCGACGGCGGCATGAGGTGACAGTGCTTGCACCAGGGTTCGGTCAATCGGGCGTACAAATCCCAAATTGGTCACCAGGTCGCACCCGCTCGCAAAGTCACTAGCAGCACCGGTTTTAAAAGTTATTTTTGATAAAACGCCAAGTCGCTGGGCAAGCGCTGCTACTTCGCCGAAAGCTTTGTCGGCCGCCCCCCAGCGGCTGCTGCGCGAGACTGCAATAACCTCAGCTGCACCGGCAAAGGCAGCCAGCGCAGGTGTTGCTGCAAATGCACCGGTAGCAGCCTCGGTCAAGACACGCATGCCGGACAAATCCAAAGACATCACTCGCACTGCCCTGCGGCAAAGCCGCTCAAGGCGTGCCAGGTGCATATCAGAAGTTGGGATCTGCGCAAGAGTCATACCAATCGGTAGCTTTTAGCCTGTGACTGCATATTTTTTGCTAAGCACTCAAATGCCTCCATCGGCCACTGAAACACGCTTCTTCCTGATGAAAGAAAACTTCTCGCAGGTTATTAAAGGTCGCCAAGTCCTTGATTTCCGACTTATCGAATCGCCTCGCATTTGACGGGCTGTACCAGTCGAAATTGCAGGATACTGAATTTTCCAATCCCAAATCAGCGTTCCAGAAGCACTTCAAAAAATTCCAATAGATAAAGCGCTGTACATCGTATTTGCCAGCGGCTATGCCGAGGGCAGGGATAGCGGGCGAATCGATCGTTACGTTGAGCTCAGACAGTCGCTTGCCAAGCTCTGTCAGTTGCTCAGACATGGCCCAAAGTTCTGCAGAAGTCATGTGGGCACACTTTGTGCGGAAGTGCTCGTCAAGCAATTCGCGTGGCAGCGCTTTTTTGGCATAAAAATAGCACGCGAACTGCCCACCCATTGGCTTGGTCAAAGCGGCCAAGTGCGCGAAAGTTTGTTCTGGATCTTGTGTGTGCATGATCACTTGATCACAGCTCACGTAATCAATACTCCCCGGCCTGAAAGTCGGTACCGCAATATCACCCTGTAAAAAAAACAGGTTCGGAATCGCTGCGTAAGTCTTTGCCGCAATCGCTGCCGCATCTGAATAGTCCATGCCAATAACAAGCGAGTTGGGCGCAAGTTTGGCAAACCAAGCGGCCGTGTATCCCAACCCACATCCGGCATCGTAAATAACAGGCTTGTCACTCAGAAAGGTCGCTAATGCAGACTCGTCCTTAAATCCATAGAGATCCAAGTACCATCTTTTTTGCCACTCCCATCCTTTGTCCTGATGAACATTTAGTGCTTGCTTATCCCATTTTTCTGAGAATACCGCGTTAGTCTGCAATTGCTCAGTATGCGAGTGGCTTGCTTGCAGACTCAAAAAACTACCGTTGAAATCGCGTTTTTCCAGCAACACCTCGAGCAGCATTTCTAATGCCTCTTCTTTTTTCATGCTCTACCTTCCAGAACTTGTTCCATATACGTGTCAAGGTTAAGCAGCGACCAGATCAACAATCGTCGGTTCTGCTTACCATCGAGATGCTCATTCACCAACTCGCGAATCGTTTGAGGGTCTACCCATTTATAAATGTGCGCATTGGTATTGAGAAGCCGGTGTTTGACGAACTCAATGCTTTCGCCTTTGAACCAACTGCTGTCAGGAGCAGAAAACCCCTGTTTCTCAGCATTCGCGATGTCCTCGGGAATATACCGGCGCATCACATCACGCAGAATCTGTTTACCGTCTTTGGTCTTCTGAAAGAACTGTGCGGGTTTGTTTCCGTGGGTGTTCTCGTTCATTGAAACGATACTTGTGAGATTATTGAGTTTCAAATGCACGGGGCACTGCATGGCGAACTCGACAAGGTCGTTGTCCATAAATGGGACTCGCGTTTCAAGGCCATGCGCCATGCTCAGCTTGTCTTCGACAACAAAAAGCCCGTGCAGAAAAGTCTTCGCCTCAAAATACAGGGAGTGATTGATGTAATCCTCAGGACGCGTCAGGTCGTTGTCGTGCGTCCGAAATACATCACGAAAAATATCGCGCGTCTTGACGTGTTTCACGTCTGCCCAAATAGGTGCAAACACCTTGGCCAGCATCTTGTTTGGAACCATACGCTGCCAAAACAGATAGTACTGATCAATGTATTGTTCGAAATCCTGATTGACACTAGCCCGATAGTAGCGCCACGGATAACCGCCAAAGAGTTCATCGCCGCCCGCGCCGGACAGCACGACCTTGACAAATGCACGGGCCAGTTTTGCAGCATAAAAGTTGGGGTAGCTCTGCCCAACACGCGGCTCTTCAAGATGCCAGGCCAGCTTTGGCATGCACCGCTCCATGTCACCGGCCTTCAGCACCATCTCATAGTGCTCTGTTTTAAACCGCGCAGACATGGCCTCAGCCCTGGTGCGCTCGTCATAGCCCAGCTCTATGCCGGAGGCAGAACTCAAGTCAAAGCCACACGTAAAAGTCTTAAGGTAGGGAAAGGATTTTGTGGCTATGGCAGTGATGGAGCCAGAATCAATCCCGCCACTGAGGTAGCTACCCAGTTCGACATCTGTCACCAGTTGACGGTTTACGGCTTGCTTGAACAAACGATCCAGCTCTTCACGGTACTCGTTATCACTGGCATGATGATCGGGTTCGCGAAAGCGATAGTCCCAATAACAAGTGCGCTTGAGCGATGGCCTTGACTGATTTAAATCCAGCAATACATGATGACCTGCCGGCAGGAGCTGGACATCTTCCAGCAGAGTACGGTCAGTGAAAATATTCTGAAAAGTAAAGTATTCCAGCAAGGCTGGCTTATCAAGTCGGCGTTGGAAATCAGTCTGAGCCAGAATTGCTTTTTGCTCAGAGCCAAACGAGAACGTATTGCCTTGATGACTCACATACAAAGGCTTGATGCCATAGCGATCTCTAGCGAGCAAAAGGGTTCGCGCCTTGCGATCCCATAATGACAGTGCAAACATGCCGTTAAATCGCAACAGCGCGTCAGTACCCCAGTGAATCAATGCATACAACACCACCTCACTGTCAGTTTTGGAACGAAACCAATAACCAGCGGCCTCCAGCTCACTGCGCAACTCTTTAAAGTTGTACACCTCGCCGTTGTAGCTAAACACGTAGCGGTGATCCGCACTAACCATTGGCTGGTGCCCAGCCGGGGAAAGGTCCAGAATGGCGAGCCTTCGGTGGCCCAGACCCACATTGCCTTCAATCCAGTGTCCCTCACCATCTGGCCCGCGATGGGCTATGGCGTCCGTCATCCTTTGCAAAATCGGGGGCGCCACCGATGCGCCGTCGAGATGGATGATCCCCGCTATGCCGCACATTACTGAAAACCTTCAACCACCACACCAATGACGTATGACTGCTCGGCTTCTGTCATGCCATGAAACAAGGGCAGAGAAATGCTGCAGTGATTTGCGGCGTATGCCGAAGGGAAGTCTTCCGGCTTGAGTCCATACTTTTCACGATAGAAAGTCAGCATATGCACGGCGTGGGTCGCAGGCCTGGTGGATATCCCGCGCTTTTGCAGTTTGTCCATCCATGCGTTGCGCATCTCGTTGACTCTTGAAATCGAATCAGGATTGACCAATTCTGGCTGAAAAAGGCATGGATAGGATTGGTAACCGTGCTCATAACCATCAAGCTTTGCTGGCGTACGTAACCAGTCCAAACCTTCAAACGCGCGGTCGTAAATGGCGGCCAGTCGCTGACGCTCGGCAATGATGGGCTGTGCGCGCTCCATTTGCGCGCTACCCAAGGCAGCTTGCAAGTCTGTCATGCGCTGGTTGTAGCCGGCATCGGGGTGATCAGCCAGCAAATAGGGCCGTGCGCCCAAATGCCGCTGTAAATCTGACATGGCCGCGCCGTGATCGCGCAAGCGGCGCAACTTGGCGGCAAGCTCGGCGTTATTGGTGGTCACCATGCCGCCCTCGCCAGTGGTTATCGCTTTGCGTGGATGGAAACTGAAACAACCGGCATCACCCAAAGTACCTACATGCTTGCCTTGGTATCTGGTACCGAAGCCGCAGGCTGCGTCTTCCACAACTGACAGCTTGTGTTTTGTAGCAAACGCCAAAACTGCGGACATGTCAGCAGCCAAGCCAAACAAGTGAACTGGAAGAATGGCTTTTGTTTTGGGCGTGACCAGTTTCTCAAGCTGGGAAACGTCCAGATTAAACGTTGCCAGATCAATGTCGCAAAATACCACCTTGCCGCCTAAGTGTTCGATCACGTTAGCGGTTGAAATCCAGGTGAAAGCTGGCACGATGGCTTCATCGCCCGGCCCAAAACCCAATGCAGCCAATGACAAATGGAGAGCTGTCGTGCACGACGTCACCGCAATCGAATGCTCTGCGCCCGTGAATGCAGACCACTTTTCTTCAAATTCACGAACTTTAGGCCCCTGCACCAACCAACCGCTGCGAAGCGGCTCAAGCACGCTTTGAATTTCAGTCTCAAGCAGGCTGGTACGTGCGATAGGAATATTCATGGTTGCAGAGTCCATCATGCTGCCAGCCCCACAGCGCGGCGTCTGTCAGCAACCTCGGCCTTGTGGCTTGCACGCCAGTCAATCAGGCGCTTCAGGCCGTCCATCAAATCAATGTCGGCGGTGAAGTTAATTTCTTCACTGGCGCGCTTGGCTGATCCGATTCGGTTGCGGACCAAAGTTGCCTGGCTGCGCTGCGCATAGGTAATGGGCTTTTTGCAGTCTGTCAGTACCAGCAGCATTTCTGCAAGCTGTTTAAGGGATGTGCGTTTGCCTGTGCCAACGTTATAAAACCTGTCTTTTGTTTCAGCCTTCATGGCGCAAACATTGGCAAGGCCGCAGTCTTCGACGGCAACAAAGTCGAATGCTTCTGAGCCATCGCCCATGATGGTCGGGCTGTCGCCACGATCAATGGCGTCGAGCATTTTCATGATGACCGCGATGTAAGCGCCATGGTAGTCCTGGCGCGGGCCATAAACGTTCATGTAGCGCAGGCCCACATAGTTCAAACCATAGCGGTAATGAAACGGCCGCAACATGGCCTCGCCGCAGATCTTGGTGGCGCCATAAAAATTCTGGTTGTTGAAGGGGTGGTCTTCGGTCATGGGCTCTTCAACAGCATCACCGTACACGGATGCTGAAGATGAATACACAAGACGTTTGACGCCTTTTTTGACGCAGACCTCCATCACATTGAAGGTGCCACGCACATTGACATCAAAAGCACTTCTGGGGAATTCGTGGCACTGCAAGAGCCATAGCGCGGCAAGGTGGAACACGCCATCGGCTCCGTCAAGAGCGGCCTCAAGTATGTCTGTTTGAAGCACGTCACCGCCCGCTTCAAAGATTTTGACGCGCGGGTCTTTCAGTGCCTGTTGAAGGTTTTCAACGCGGCCACGTACAAAATTGTCGTAAATGATGATTTCTTTGACGTCTTCTTTAACCAGGTGATCTACCGTGTGCGAGCCAATCAGGCCTGCGCCGCCGATAAGTACGAGTTTTTTTCCTTGCAGTTCCATTTAAATAGTACTTTCTAAGACGGTTGTTTCAGCCAATGCTGAGGCGATTCGATTGACTTCAAGAGTCGACAAGTCTGGGTGCATGGGCAAGCTCATGACGCGTTTGGCAACGCTGGCCGCATGGGGCGTGCAGTCGGGGCAGCAAAGGTGGGCATAGGCTGGCTGCAAATTCAGTGGGATAGGGTAATGCACCGCAGTCGGTATACCTGCGTCTTTCAGCTTTTGTTGCACGGCATCGCGGTTGTCAACCAACACCGTGTACTGGCCGTAGACGCTGTTGCGGTCGGCCCGCTGCTGCACACGGGCAACGCCAAGCGCATCCAGTGTTTCGTTGTAAAGCTGGCCAATCTCAAGACGGCGTGCAATTTCCCACTCAAATCGTTCGAGCTTGGCAAGCACTACGGCACATTGCAAGGTGTCCATGCGCCCACCCAGGCCTACGCGGGAGTGCACGTAGCGGCGGCTCTGACCATGAACCCGGATTTCACGGCAGGCAAGTGCCAACGCATCGTCATTGGTAAACAGGGCACCGCCATCGCCATAGCAACCCAACGGCTTGCTGGGGAAAAAACTGGTGCAGCCAAAGGTACTCAAGTTGCAGCTTTTGCGGTCTTTGTAATCAGCCCCAAAGCTTTGTGCGGCGTCTTCGATAACAGCCAGACTGCCGTGCCGCGCTGCAATCGCATTGATTTCGTCCATGTCGGCTGCCTGCCCATACAGGCTGACCGGCATGATGGCGCGCGTCTTGGGCGTGATTTTGGCTTCAATCAACGCCACATTGATGTTGCATGTGTCAGGCTCTACGTCGACAAACACAGGTTTTGCACCCAGCAACACAATCATCTCTGCGGTTGCGGCAAAGGTAAAGGGTGTGGTGATGACTTCGTCGCCCGCACCAATACCAAGGGCCATCAGGCTGATCAACAGGGCTTCGGTGCCGCTGGCGCAAGTGATGCAGTGTTTGGCGCCAGTGTAGGCCTCAAGGCGCTCTTCAAGCTCGCGTACCTCCGGGCCCATGATGTACTGGCCGTGGTCGAGTACGGCATTGATGCGTTGCTGAATTTGAGGTTTTAAAGCCTGGTATTGAGCTTTGAGATCAACAAAGGGAATCAACGGGCTAGACATGTACAGTCATCGTTCATCAATTGGTAGGTATCGCCCGTGTGAGGGCAAACAAAGGCGGCGTTACCGACAAGCGGCAGTCCCAGGCGTTCACCAAAGCGGCTCATCCACCCGATTTGCCGGGCAGGCACGCCCGCCATCAGAGCATAGGATTTTACGTCACGCGTAACGACAGCCCCCGCCGCAATAAAAGCGTACTCGCCAATCACCGCACCGCACACGATGGTGCAGTTGGCACCCAGGGTAGCTCCCTTACGCACGAGGGTGGGGCGGTACTCGTCTTTTCTGCTGACGGCTGAGCGGGGGTTGTAGACGTTGGTAAAAACCATGCTGGGCCCACAAAATACATCGTCTTCGATCTCTACCCCGTCGTACACCGACACATTGTTTTGGATTTTGACGTTGTTGCCAATGACAACATGGTTGCCCACAAACACGTTTTGGCCAAATGAGCAGTCTTTGCCTATGCGGGCACCGCTACAGATGTGTACCCAATGCCAGACTCTGCTGCCAGAGCCAATTTGCGCACCTTCATCAACAATGGCACTGGGGTGAATGCTGACGCTCATGAGGACAAGTTGTCAGTAGTCAAGCGGCAACGGGATGCGCTTGCCATCACGGGCTGACAAATACACCGCAATCAGCACTTCAAGCGCTTTGAGGCCTTCGCGTCCGTCGGCCTCGGGTTCGGCCTCGCCACGCAGCGTGTTGATGACGTTGTTGTAATAAAGCGGGTGGCCGAAACCATAGACTGAGGTGGTCTCATAACTGGCCGTTTTAACTTTGTCGTCGTCTGCATGAGGTTCAGCAAAGTCCCATTGCTGGATTTCATTGACAGCGACGCCCCCCACACGAACAGTACCCTTTTCGCCCAGAATGGTGATGCTGCCTTCCATGTTTTTGGGGTAGGTGAGCATGGTGACATTCATGGACCCCAGGGCACCCGAGCGCCAACGGACGTTCAGCACACCTGAATCCTCAACCTGAATATTGCGCTCCAAAGTACCGGTGTAGGCTTGAACGCTCTCGATGGGGCCAATCAGCCAATCCAGCAAGTCCACGTAATGGCTGGCCTGATTCATGAAAGCGCCGCCATCATATTCCCAGGTACCACGCCAGGCGGCACTGTCGTAATAAGCCTGAGGGCGCGTCCAGAACACGTTGATATTGACCATGTAGATACGGCCAAAACGCTTTTGCTCAACGGCGCGTTTGAGCAATTGCAAGGTGGCATTCAGACGATTTTGTTTGACAACGAAGAGCCGGACATTTGCTTCGTCACAAGCCTTGACCATTCTTTGGCCGTCATGCCAGCGGGTTGCCATCGGCTTTTCGGTCATGACATGGCGGCCAGATTGAGCCGCCTGAACCGCCTGCTCAGGGTGCAGCCCACTAGGCGTCGCCAGAATCACCAGATCAGCTGTGGTGTTATCAAGCAGGGTCGAAAGGCTGCGAAAGCCAGGTGCACCGGTACGCGCCACGGCCACGTCAAGCGCTGCTCCGTTGGTGTCACACACACCCACCAGTTCTACCCGGTCAGAATGTTTTTCGATAGCATCAAAATGATTACTGGAAATACGGCCGCAGCCAATGACAGCAAGGCGAATTTTCCGGCCAACGATTACTGGGTAGTCATGCATGAGAGATTTTGCAGATACGAGGATCTGATAATAGTTGAGAAACACAGCCGGGCCAGTCGGCCAAGGGCAAAGGTTAAAATCGCTTGAAACCAGAGCCTACCGCGACAATCAACCCAATGTCGACAGGTATTTTCAATCACACGGTGCAAGTAAACTGCTTCACTTTGATTGTCAATTAAAAAAGAACTTGCTGGCTAAACAGTTAATGAAACATGAGGTTGGTTTTTGAAGCGTCTATTTGATCTGGCTCTTGCCTTGGTGTTGGCACTGGTATTGGCGATTCCACTACTGCTTGTCGCATTACTGGTTCGCGCAACGTCTAGGGGGCCCGTACTGTATTGGTCTGACCGGGTGGGCCGCAACAACAAAATTTTCAGCATGCCAAAGTTCAGAAGCATGCGCACGGGCACGCCTGAAGTTGCCACACATTTACTCGCCAATCCTACCGCGCACCTGACGCCTATTGGTCCGCTTTTGCGCAAAAGCAGCCTCGACGAGCTGCCCCAGCTATGGAGCATCTTGACGGGAGACATGAGTTTTGTCGGTCCCCGGCCAGCTTTGTATAACCAGGCCGATTTGATCGAGTTGCGGACTCAAAAAGGCGTGCATGTACTGGTCCCTGGTCTGACGGGCTGGGCGCAAATCAATGGCCGGGATGAGTTGCCAATACCTGAGAAAGTCGCGCTTGACGCGGAGTACCTCAAGAGGCAATCCTTCTGGTTCGACATCAAAATACTTTGGTTAACCGGCCTCAAAGTGTTGCTTGGGCACGGCGTAGTTCACTAGGACTGCAAGCTTCCCAATGACGCCGGGCGTCAAGCTTAAAACTCAGCGCGATTGAACGCCACGCCTGAAATGTCTTTGACCGACAGTTTCGGCGGCTCTTCCAGTGGCCACTCAATGCCAAGCTCAGGGTCATTCCACGCAATGCAGCGTTCAAGTTCAGGCGCGTAATAGTCTGTGGTTTTATACAAAAAATCCGCACTCTCACTGAGCACCAAAAACCCGTGAGCCAAGCCCGGTGGTACCCAAAGCTGGCGGTTGTCATGCTCGTTTAGCTCAATACCAACCCATTTGCCAAACGTAGGCGATGCTGACCGAATATCCACCGCGACGTCAAAAACCGAGCCCCGCACCACCCGAACCAGCTTGCCTTGGGGCTTGCCCAACTGGTAGTGCAGGCCGCGCAGCACACCTTTTCCTGAACGGCTGTGGTTGTCCTGCACAAAATTAAAGTCAGTACCCGTTGATGAGTTGAAGGCGCGCTGGTTGAAGCTTTCGAAAAAGAAACCCCGCGAATCACCAAACACTTTCGGTTCAACGATCAGGACATCGGCAATAGTGGTCGGGGTAACTTTCATGGGCGGCCCTGCTCCTTCAGCAGCCGTTGCAAATACTGGCCATAGCCATTTTTAGCCAGCGGCTCAGCCAGCTTGGCCAACTGGGCATCATCAATAAAGCCGCTGCGCCATGCAATTTCTTCCAGACACGCAATCTTCAAGCCCTGGCGATGCTCCAATGTGGCGATGAATTGCCCCGCCTCAAGCAGGCTGTCATGGGTCCCTGTGTCAAGCCAGGCGTAACCGCGCTGCATGATTTGCACATTCAACTGGCTGCGCTCGAGGTACGCCTGGTTCACGGCTGTGATTTCAAGTTCGCCCCTGGCACTGGGTTTGATGGATTTTGCGATGTCTACAACCTGATTGTCATAAAAATAAAGGCCAGTCACAGCGTAGTTGCTTTTTGGGGCAGCTGGCTTTTCTTCAATACTGCTGGCTTTGCCCAAAGCATCAAATGCCACCACGCCATAACGCTCCGGGTCTTGCACATGGTAAGCAAAGACAGTTGCACCCGCGTCATTGGCATCAGCCTGTCTCAGCAGCGTATGCAGGTCGTGGCCATAAAAAATGTTATCGCCCAGCACCAGCGCGCTCGGTGCGCCTGCCAGAAACTCTTCCCCAATGATGAAGGCTTGTGCCAAGCCGTCAGGACTGGGCTGCACCGCGTATTGCAGCTTCATGCCCCATTGGGAGCCATCGCCAAGCAATTGCTCAAAGCGCGGCGTGTCTTGCGGCGTGCTGATGATGAGCACCTCACGGATGCCCGCCACCATGAGGGTGCTGAGCGGGTAATACACCATGGGCTTGTCGTAAATCGGCAGCAGTTGCTTGCTCATGGCCAACGTGGCCGGATGCAAACGTGTGCCGGAGCCGCCAGCCAGAACGATGCCCTTTCGCGGTTGTGATTGATGCGTCATATTTTTATGGGTTGGGATTCAGCCAGCATTCGCGTCACGCCAATCTGCCAGTCAGGCAGGTGCAAACCGAAAACCTGTTGCAGTTTAGCCGTGTTCAGTCGAGAGTTGTGGGGGCGTTGCGCCGGCGTCGGGAAGGCGCTTGTAGCCACTGGATGGATAGCTTTTACTATAACTTCAGGATCTGTTTGCGCCCGAATTGATTGGTCTATGACGTATTTTGCATAGTCAAACCAGGTGGTTTCACCGCCAGCTGCCAGGTGATAGAGCCCCGCAGCAGTTGGTTGTTGAACAACACGTGCGATTGCGTGCGCCGTTACATCAGCCAGCAGGTCGGCACCAGTAGGCGCACCAAACTGGTCGTTGATCACGTTCAGCGTTTCACGCTCCTGCGCCAGGCGCAACATGGTTTTGGCAAAGTTGCCGCCGCGTGCCGCGTAAACCCAGCTGGTGCGAAAAATCAGATGCCTGGCGCAATGACTTGCAATGAGGCGCTCGCCTTCAAGTTTGGTTTTGCCATACACATTCAGCGGTCCGGTGGCGTCGGTTTCAACCCACGGCGTTGTGCCGCTGCCATCAAACACGTAGTCTGTCGAGTAATGAACCAGCCATGCACCCACGGCCGCGGCCGCTTCAGCCATAACCTCAGGCGCAACTGCATTGACAAGTTGTGCGGCCTCAAGGTCGCTTTCAGCTTTGTCGACAGCGGTGTAGGCCGCCGCATTGACGATGACATCAGGCCCTACCTGCCGCACAGTGTCCTTGATGCCGCCAAGGTCAGTCAGGTCACCACACAGCCCGGTGCTTCGCCTGTCCAGCGCGATTACTTCGCCCAGCGGGCTCAGGCTGCGCTGCAGCTCCCAGCCCACTTGCCCATTGGCACCAAACAACAGAATTTTCAAACCTGTGCCTCTGATGCTTGACCGTATTGCCTGGCCTTCCACTCAAGATAACTGCCGTTTTGCACATTTGCCACCCAGTTGGCATTGGCCAGATACCAGTCAACCGTTTTGCGAATACCGGTCTCAAATGTCTCCAGTGGGCGCCAGCCCAGCTCGCGTTCAATTTTGCTGGCATCAATCGCATAGCGCCTGTCGTGGCCCGGGCGGTCTGTTACGTAAACAATTTGTGACTGGTAGCTGTTGCCATCTGCTTTGGGGCGCAGCTCATCCAGCAATTGGCACAAGGTATGGACGATGTCGAGATTCGGTTTTTCGTTCCAGCCGCCGACGTTGTAGACCTCTCCCACCCTGCCGTGCGCCAGCACCTCGCGAATGGCGCTGCAATGGTCTTTGACGTACAGCCAGTCACGGATTTGCTGGCCATCGCCGTACACTGGCAAGGACTTGCCTGACAAGGCATTCACGATCATCAACGGGATGAGTTTTTCAGGAAAATGATAAGGGCCGTAATTGTTGCTGCAATTGGTCGTGAGCACTGGCAAACCATAGGTGTGGTGGTATGAACGAACCAGGTGGTCACTGGCCGCTTTGCTGGCTGAATACGGGCTGTTGGGAGCGTAGGCATGCGTCTCGGTAAAGGCAGCATCGCCCAAGCCCAGCGAGCCATACACCTCATCAGTTGATACATGCAAAAAGCGAAAACTGGCCTTGGTATCGCCCTGCAAACCGCCCCAATAAGCACGTACCGCCTCCAGCAGATGAAACGTACCGACGATGTTGGTTTGAATGAAGTCTTCAGGCCCGTGTATGGACCGGTCAACATGGGATTCAGCCGCGAAATTGATGACTGCGCGCGGCTGATACTTGGCAAGCAGCTTGGCAACCAGCGCTGAATCGCCAATGTCGCCCTTGATAAACACGTGGCGATTGTCACCCTCCAGCGATGTCAAATTTTCAAGGTTGCCAGCGTATGTCAACTTGTCAAGGTTGACGACTGCTTCATCAGACTGCGCAAACCAGTCCAGTACAAAATTTGAGCCAATAAAACCAGCGCCACCAGTCATCAACAGCATGGGAGTCCTTATTGAACCAATTGCATAAAAACGTGAATTTTATACCGGGACTGGTTATTTTGACTGCTGGCTAGCAGCCAAGAAAATTATCAACTTATTAAAAGTTTCATTGCTACTTGCAGTTTTTTCAACGCAAAATTCACTCAACCATCTTGCGGAACATACATTTTTAATTGAGGGACTTGCAGAATTCCGCAAGCCAGCCGAATTAACCGCTACGTGAGGTAAAAAAAGTTGCGGGCACCGCCTAAAAGGCTGCAAGATCAGGGTATTGAATCATGAACTTGGTGAGCG
>JBILXX010000136.1:0-5802 GCA_044378095.1 Polaromonas sp. | reverse complement strand
CAGAAAACGGGAGGGGGACGCCTCCGGCGGCCTGGCAGGGGCCTCTTTGAAAAGAAAAAATCCAAAAACCTTCAAACCTCAGCTAACATCCAATCCGCTTCACACACAGAAATTCAGACACTCCCTTAAACCAAGAGATACAAAACAAAACGCACCAATTTGGCGCTATTCGAATGCACCAAATCAATGCATTTATACACGGGAGCCTTTCAATGAGCCTTTCAATCGTGCATAGCCGTGCCTTGCTGGGGCTGCAAGCTCACCCTGTATGCGTCGAAGTGCATCTGGCCAATGGTTTGCCGAGTTTTACGCTGGTTGGTCTGGCTGAAACTGAAGTCAAGGAGGCGCGTGAGCGGGTTCGCTCAGCCATTCAAAACGCCGGGCTTGAGTTTCCTGGTAACAAGCGCATCACCGTGAATCTGGCACCCGCCGACTTGCCCAAAGATTCGGGGCGCTTTGATTTGCCGATAGCGTTGGGCATTCTGGCAGCCAGCGGGCAAATCGACGCCAAAAAAATGCAGGGGTTTGAATTTGCGGGTGAGCTGTCGCTGGGCGGTGACTTGCGGCCCGTGCGCGGCGCGCTGGCCATGAGCCTGGCCATCAGTCAGGGCATCGCCACGCAAACCACTGCGCATATTCCCAAACTGGTCTTGCCTGAAACCAGCGCGCAAGAAGCCGGGCTGGTACCCGGCGCCGAGATTTTTGCAGCCCAACATTTGCTGGATGTGGTGAGGCAGTTTTTACCAGGGGACGGGGCTGTCGATGTGTTGGACGGCTGGAGCCGCGTTGAACCCGCAGAGCGCAAGCCGCAAAGCATCTATGCCGACATGGCCGATGTCAAAGGCCAGGCGGCAGCCCGCCGGGCGCTGGAGATTGCGGCTGCTGGCGGCCACAGTATTTTAATGATGGGTGCGCCGGGCTCAGGCAAGTCCATGCTGGCGCAGCGCTTTGCCGGCTTGCTGCCCGACATGACAACTGACGAAGCGCTTGAAAGCGCGGCCGTGGCATCCCTGGGCGGGCGCTTCACCATGGACTCTTGGGCTGTCAGGCCGACGTGTGCGCCGCACCATACGGCTAGTGCCGTGGCACTGGTCGGTGGCGGTTCACCGCCCCGTCCCGGTGAAATATCACTCGCCCACAGGGGTGTTTTGTTTTTGGACGAACTGCCGGAATTTCCCAGAGCCGCGCTTGAGGCGCTGCGTGAGCCGCTGGAGTCCGGGACCATCACCATTTCACGCGCTGCGCACCGGGCCGAGTTTCCGGCGCGCTTTCAATTGGTAGCCGCCATGAACCCGTGCCCTTGCGGTTATCTGGGTTCCAACCTGCGCGCCTGCCGCTGCTCGCCCGATCAGGTGGCGCGATATCAGGGCAAACTGAGTGGTCCGCTGCTTGACCGGATTGACCTGCATGTCGAAGTTGGCACGCTGGCGGCTGAGGAACTGATCAACACCCCGCCAGGTGAAAGCACCGCAGCCATTCGTGTGCGCGTGACTGCTGCGCGCGAGCGCGCCATCAGTCGCCAGGGCAACACCAACCAGGCGCTCAGCGGCAAGGCGATTGACGAGCAATGCAAGCTCGACGATGCGGCTGCCAAATTCTTGAACCTGGCTGCCGCACGCCTGGGCTGGTCAGGCCGCAGCATTCATCGCGCTTTGAAGGTGGCTCGAACGATTGCTGATCTGGCAGGTGCGGCCAAGGTGCAGGTCACGCATGTGGCCGAGGCGGTGCAGTACCGTAGAGCCTTAAAGAGCCATTAGAAAATCAGGGCGCTTGCTGGTAAACCGGCGACTGCTGGTTTTGGCTGCTGGTGCGCTGCAACACTGGCGCTGGCGCGTTGTAGACCGCACCCTCGTTGCTGCGAATGCTGCTGCCGTCCACCGTGACTTTGCTGCCAACAGCTGGAGGTTGCGACACTTCAACCGTGCGGCGTGAGCCGTCATCCATGCGCACACCCACCTGGTAGATGGTTTCTCTTTTCATGCGCTTTTCAACCTCGTTGCCCGCAAAGCCACCGCCAATTGCACCGATGATGGTGGCCACGGTTTTACCATTGCCATTGCCGACCTGGTTACCCAGCACAGCACCCAGCACGCCGCCACCTACCGCGCCAATACCTGGGCCATCGGCCTTGGTGGTGCGTTCAATCGGCGTGACGGATTCAACCGCGCCGCAGTTGCCGCAAATTGGAGCGGCAACAACAGGGACAGGTGCAGGGTAAGGCGATGCAGCCGGTGCGTTGCCAGTCACGCTGGGTGCAGGTGACGGCGTGGGTTGAGGTGTTGGTTTGACGACTTTCCTGGCTTGCACGGGTGCTGGCTTGGCGGGCGCCGCTGTGGGTTTTTCAATCAGGTCATCCGCAGCATTGGATGCGGATGCCAAGGGTTTGGTCAGCGCGGCTGGAGCGGTGGCAACTTGCGCTATGGGTGCGGCTGGCCGGGCCTGGTAAATCATGGTGGCACCCATGCCCAGCACGGCAACGCCCAGTATGCCGACGGCTGCCCATAAAGGCTTTGCGTTGTTGGCAGGCTGCTGGCCAGGTTGAAGGTTGTCAATGGTTGAGTTCATGGCTGATGCGCTCCTGATAAAACGATTCAATACTTTCAATGGGATGCGAGAAGCATGCTGACATTTAACGGCGCGCGTGGTTCAGAAGAACACAGCCGAAGGTAAAGCTCCGTGTCTATTTGTAAACAACGGGTTAAGCTGCATTACAGATTGGGTGCCAAAAGACGCGCCAAATCTTCAGCCTTTTCACCGCGCCGCCTGGCCAGGTCGTGCAACTGGTCATCGCCAATTTTGCCGACGTTGAAATACGTCGCATCCGGGTGGCTGAGCATGAAGCCGCTCACGCTGGCCGCGGGCGTCATGGCCAGGCTTTCCGTCAGCGCCATGCCAATGTCCCCTGCGCCGAGCAGCTCAAACATGTCTTTTTTCACGCTGTGGTCGGGGCAGGCCGGGTAACCGGGTGCGGGGCGAATGCCCTGGTATTTCTCGCCAATCAAATCGGTCACTTCCAGCGCCTCGCTGGCTGCATACCCCCACAAATCCTGCCGCACCCGCTGGTGCATGCATTCGGCAAAGGCCTCGGCCAGGCGGTCAGCCAGAGCCTTGAGCATGATGGACGAGTAGTCGTCGTTGTCATCCTGAAAATACTGTTCTTTCTTTTCAGCGCCCAAGCCTGCGGTGACGGCAAAAACAGCAATGTAATCGTTGATTTGGTTGGTTTTAGCCTGTTTTTGAGCATCATTAAGGCCTTCGGGCCAATGAATGCGGGTGCGAGCAGCTACTAAATCAGGAGTCAGTGTCTTGGGTGCCACAAAGTCCGCCAGGCAGCGGCTGGGCCGCATCACGCCATCGACTGCTGTTTTCTCCGTCTGCTGACGCAGCCCGTGCCAGGTCATGGCCACCTCAGAACGCGATTCGTCGGTGTAAATTTCGATATCATCGCCCACGCTGTTGGCCGGGTACAAGCCAATCACACCACTGGCGGTTAACCAGCGGCCTTCAATCAGCCGCGTCAACATGCGCTTGGCATCGGCGTACACACGCACGGCTTCGGTGCCCACCACCTCGTCCTTCAAAATCGCCGGAAAAGGCCCCGCCAGGTCCCAGGTTTGAAAAAACGGCCCCCAGTCAATGAATTTGGCCAGTTCGGCCAGATCAAAGTTCTTAAAGACGCGGCGACCAATGAACTTGGGCACAGGCGGCGAGTAGCTGGACCAATCCATCACGGTTGCGTTGGCGCGCGCTTTGGCCAGCGTCCACATTGGGGTCTGCTTTTTGTTGGCGTGCTGCTGGCGGACTTTTTCGTAGTCGCTGTTCAGCTCGTCGATGTATTGGGTGGCCTTGTCGCTCAACAAACTTTGCGCCACGCTCACACTGCGTGATGCATCAGGCACGTACACCACCGGGCCTTCGTAATGCGGCGCAATTTTGACGGCCGTGTGAACCCGCGAGCAGGTGGCGCCGCCAATCAGCAGCGGTATTTTCTTGATGCGAAAGTGGTCGTCTTTTTGCATCTCGGCGGCCACATACTGCATTTCTTCCAGGCTGGGCGTGATCAAACCCGAGAGGCCCACAATGTCTGCACCTTCGACCTTGGCGCGCGCCAAAATCTCGTGACACGGCACCATCACGCCCATGTTGACGACTTCAAAATTGTTGCATTGCAGCACCACGGTGACGATGTTTTTACCAATGTCATGCACGTCGCCTTTGACGGTGGCGATGATGATCTTGCCTTTGGTTTTGACATCTCCGCCAGCCGCCTCCAACAGCAATTTTTCGGCTTCAATGTAGGGCAGCAAATGTGCCACCGCCTGCTTCATCACGCGGGCGCTTTTGACCACTTGCGGTAAAAACATCTTGCCCTGACCAAACAGGTCGCCGACCACATTCATGCCGTCCATCAGCGGGCCTTCAATCACGTGCAGTGGCCTGCCGCCATCCGCTTCAATCAGCTTCCATACCTCTTCGGTGTCTTCGGTGATGAATTCGTTCATGCCGTGTACCAGCGCGTGCGACAGGCGGGCGCGCACTTCCAGGTTGCGCCACTCGTTGCGTTTGCTGTCGTCTTTGGCACCGCTTTTGGCGGTTTCAGCCACTTCAACCAGACGCTCGCCAGCATCGGGGCGGCGGTTCAGCACCACGTCTTCTACCCGCTCTTTCAGCGTTGGCTCCAGGTCGTCATACACGCCCATCATGCCGGCGTTGACGATGCCCATGTCCATGCCAGCCTTGATGGCGTGGTACAAAAATACGGTGTGAATCGCTTCACGCACCGGGTCGTTGCCACGAAAGCTGAAGGACACATTGCTCACTCCACCCGACACCTTGGCGCCCGGCAAATTCTCTTTGATCCAGCGCGTGGCGTTGATGAAATCGACTGCGTAGTTGTTGTGTTCTTCAATGCCCGTGGCAATGGCAAAAATATTTGGGTCAAAAATAATGTCTTCAGGCGGAAAGCCCAGCTCATCGACCAGCACGCGGTAGGCGCGTTCGCAAATTTCTATTTTTCGCTCGTACGTGTCGGCTTGGCCTTTTTCGTCAAACGCCATCACCACCGCTGCTGCACCGTAGCGCTTGAGCAGCTTGGCCTGGTGTTTGAAAGGCTCCAGCCCTTCTTTCATTGAGATCGAATTGACAATGCCCTTGCCCTGAATGCAGCGCAGCCCGGCTTCAATCACGCTCCACTTGGAGCTGTCAATCATGATCGGGACGCGCGCAATGTCGGGCTCGCTGGCGATCAGGTTGAGAAAGCGCACCATGGCAGCCTCGCTGTCCAGCATGGCTTCGTCCATGTTGATGTCGATGATTTGCGCGCCGTTTTCAACCTGCTGGCGCGCCACCACCAGTGCGGCTTCAAAGTCGCCGTTCAAAATCATGCGGGCAAAGGCTTTGGAGCCAGTGACGTTGGTACGCTCACCAATGTTGACAAACAGGTTGCCGGTGCCAATGTTGACGGGCTCCAGGCCGGACAACTTCATGGCGGGGACTTGGCTATTGTTCAGTGCTGACATTTAACTCACCTCAAACAGATTAGGTGAGCGTCGTTATCAAAATGTTGTGTGCAACATTCGCAACCCAAGCCTCACGAAACAAGGGTTTCGCTGCAACGCTCCTTGGGTTAATATCATTTTATCGCAGTGCTTGGCGCAAGCGCACACCAGACCACCGGAATGTCAGCAGTAAATAGAACTGTCCGGTTTTAGAGCAAATAGATTGTCCGCTTTTTCTATTTTGTTTGCGATGACTGCAAAGCTGCGTAGGGCGTAGCCCGAAGCGGCTTTGCAGCCATCGCGC
>JBILXX010000062.1:0-21485 GCA_044378095.1 Polaromonas sp. | reverse complement strand
CTGGCTCACAACGAGAATCCCAAGCCCTTCATCTGGACTGCAAGTGCTCGTGACATTCTGGAAAAAGTCATACGCGCCAAGGCCAAACTCAAAATAGTTCAAACAGAGTGAAACACTACACTAGCACACCCTGCATGGCTTGGCTCATGGGGTTGTGCTGGGCAAAGTTGTAGTCACTAAAGAGTGCGTCAAACACCGGCTTGGTGATGAGGTGCTGGGCCAGCATTTCGACGATTTCGCCGTCGGTGATGCTGTTGTTGAGGTCGTCGCGCAGTTCGCGGGTAAAGTCGTTGAAGGCTTTGCGCTCGGCTTGGTGCGCGGGGTCTTCCAAAATGGCGCTGATGCGGTCGATGTGGGTGCGGGCGATTTTGGCAATGTCGTTGGCCCACTCTTCCCAGTGGTGGCGGTTTCCCACTTTCTTGACTAGCTTTGCATAAATGGCGCGTTCAATTTCGCCAATTTCAAACTCTAAATCTTGCTGTTCGGGCGGGGTGACTGGCGACACTGCCGCACCTATGCCTTCGCCACCGCGTGCAGCGCCAGCATCCTTGCGCTTTTGTTTGGCTTCTTTGGTTTCACCAGCGGCAGTGTTTTTGGGCTTGCGCTGTAGCTTGTCTGTGACGGCAATAATTTCAATTTTCTTGGTGCCGTGGCCTGTCAGGTCAATTTTGTTGACGTCTGCGTCAAAGCGGTCATCGTGTGAGCGCAAGGCTTCCAGCACCTGCCACACCACACCATAGACTTTGTTGTCTTTCAGTGCCTCATGTGGCTCTATTCCTGCGGGGACGACTACGGGCAGGATGACGTAGCCTTTTTTCTTGCCCGGTGCGTTGCGCATGACGCGGCCCACCGACTGCACCACGTCCACCTGGGAGTTGCGCGGGGTGAGAAATAGAACGGCATCCAGGGCGGGCACGTCCACGCCTTCGGACAGGCAGCGCACATTGCTCAAGATGCGGCAGGTATCGGCGGGTGGCTCAGTTTTTAGCCATGCGAGTTTGGCTTCTTTGGCGCTGGCGTTCATGCTGCCGTCTACGTGCTGGGCTTCGCAGGTCAAGGCTGCGGTGGTCTCGCCATCATCGGCGGTGGCTTGGTATGACTCCACCACGGCCTGAAACATGGCTGCGATGTTTTTGGAGCTGACTTTGTGCGTTTTGGCACCTTTGCTGGGTTCGATGACTTGGCAAAAGGCGACGGCCCGGCGCATGGGGTGGGGGTCAAGGGCTAAGTCTTGCTCTAAGCCTTGCTTAGCCAAGGCTTTCCAGCAACCCACAATCTTGGCCGCATCGTCTACTTTCAGTTGGTTGTTGTCGTCAGATAGCAGAGATTGAAGGCGGCGGTTAACGTGCGCTTCCTCAACGGCCAAAACCAACACCTTGTAATCGACCAGCAGACCGCGTTTGACGGCCTCAGAAAACGTGATGACGTACAACTCCGGCCCATACAGTGATTCGTTATCCATAGAGCACAACTCCACGCTGTCGCGCTCGGCACTGGCTTTGGCGGATTCACCATAAATGCGTGGTGTAGCCGTCATGTAAAGGCGTTTGGCCGTTTGCAAAAAGCCGTTGTCATGCACGCGCACAAAGTTGCTTTCGTCTTCGTCGGCAAAGGTGGCACCCGTGGTGCGGTGGGCCTCGTCACAAATGACCAAATCAAAGTCGGGCAGGCCATGCTGTTGTTGGGCGCGACTAATCACGTCAATAGAGTGATAGGTGCTAAAAACCACCGTCATGTGCGCGGCGTCGTGGCGCTTGGCCACCTCTTTGGCTAAACGTGCAGGGTCGGTGGTGGAGGGGTAGCCCAGCTCGTGGGTGAAGGTTTGAACTTTGTCTTCGTCTTTGCTGCGTTTTTTGCCCACGTCTGAATCAGAGCACACGGCAAAGCTGTGCAGCGGCGTGGTGCTTTCTTGCGTCCATTCGGTGAGGGTTTGCGACAAAAGGGACAGGCTAGGAACTAGAAACAATACTCGCTTGGCTGGGCCCGCCACTTGCTCGGCAATTTTCAAACTGGTGAAGGTTTTTCCCGTGCCGCAAGCCATGATCATCTTGCCGCGGGCGTTTTTTTGCAGGCCGTGGGCGACGGCATTCAGCGCGGATACCTGGTGCGGGCGAAGCTGTTTTTTTTCATGCAGCGCCGCTGGTTTGCTGGGTTGGTACTTAGCCCAGTCGATTTGACTGTTTTCAAGATCGAACAGAGAAACAATATTAATGGGCTTGTCTCTGTCCAAAACCAAGTTGTTGACGTGTTCGCTGGCTTGGTGGGTGGTCAAAAACAAAATGCCATCGGTGTAGGGCTTCCTGCCCATGGCGCTGAAAAACGAATCAATGCCGTCGTTCTTCCTGATTTTTGCATCCTCGGCGTAGAACTTGGCTTGAATAGCAAATATGCGCGGGCTGTCTTGCACGTCTTCCACGGCCACCAAATCAATGCCCGCATCTGCACCCACATCTTCCTGGTGCTCACGCATACGCAGCGCACGCCACTCTTCCCACAAATACACTCGACCATTGAATAGGTCTTTGTATTTGGGCTCAGTCTGGAGGTAGACCTTGACCAGGTTTTCAAAATAGGTGCCTTTTTCGCGTTCGGATTGTGAAGCTGTACGGAAGGTGTCTAGGATTTCGGTTAATGCGCTCATGACTGCCTGAGTGTTGTGATTTTGTCGTGGCAGTCTATCAGGGCGGCTTGTGAGAATTGACCCTTCAGGCGGGGAACTCGATTCATGCGTGACACCAAAGTGGTTCACCATCGAGTCCCCAGAAAGCAAAAAGTCCCTGACGAATCAGGGACTTATGCATGTTGGTGCGGCTGGCGGGGATCGAACCCACGACCCTTGGCTTCGGAGGCCAATACTCTATCCACTGAGCTACAGCCGCAATGCTGTGAGGTGCTTGAAAAGCAACGTGATTCTATCAGTCGGCCTTTTGCAGCCACGCTGGCTACCCGGCAATGGCGATGCCCCCGTTATAATGCGGGGTTGCTTGTTGAACCTGTTACAGCACGCCAAAACACCCCAAAGTCCCCCCGATTTTCTGTTTTTTTGAGGACGCCATGAGCGCAAACGATCACACCACCTCGCACGATGAAGTCCATTCCGGTCCGATCAAAACCCCCGGGCAGCTGTTGCTGGCATCGGCCATGTTTTTTATCTTGCCAATATTTATCATCATCGGCCTTGTGTACTCTGTGACTTTGGCCAACAAAACAGCACCGGGTGCTGCCGACACGGAACAAGCCGTGGCGATGCGAATTCAAAAAGTTGGTACGGTTGAAATTCGTGATGCGAATCGCCCGCTCAAGTCGGGTGAAGAGGTTTACAAAGCGCAATGCACGGCTTGCCATGCAGCTGGCCTGGCTGGCGCGCCCAAAACAGGTGACTCTGGCGCCTGGGCTGCGCGAATCAAGACCGGCTACGACGCTCTGCTGACATCGGCCCTCAAAGGCAAAGGCGCCATGGGTGCACAAGGCGGTGGCGACTACAACGACATAGCAATTGGCCGTGCGGTGGTGTACCTGACGAACGCCGCAGGCGGCAAATTTGCCATACCTGCTGCTCCGGCTGCCCCAGCTGCAGATGCAACTGCACCCGCTGCGGCGGCAGTTGCAGCCAATACCGGCGAAGCGCTTTACAAACAGGCGTGCATCGCCTGCCATGCGCAGTCCGTTGCTGGCTCACCAAAATTTGGCGACAAGGCTGCCTGGGCGCCACGCATCAAAACCGGTATCGACGCAATGACCACCAGCGTTATCAAAGGTAAAGGCGTCATGCCCCCCAAGGGCGGCTCTGCGGCTTCTGACGCTGACATTCGCGCTGCGGTTGAATACATGGCCAACGCTGCCAAATAAAACGGCTTGACCCCTGAAAACCGGCTTTTGAGCCGGTTTTTTGCTTTTTTAGGGCGTCAAATAGGCCTTAAGACCAATAGATACGGGCGCAAGCAGCTACTTTTTTAGGAGTGATTGGTTCACACACCTCTTTCAATTCCACAGCATGTACTAAAGGCACAATGACCTAATCAAAAAAACGAATCCAATTCAAGTCATGGCACGCATCTTCGACAACATTGATAACGACCTGCTGACCACGCTGCGCGCCACGATGCAGGTGTCGCATCGCTCAGACTTCTGTGTCGGCTACCTCAACCTGCGGGGCTGGCAAGCGATTGATGATTTGGTAGCGCCCTGGAACCCTGACATCGGGCAGGTTTGCCGGGTACTGGTCGGTATGCAGCGGCCACCCTATGAAGAGATTCGTGAGCTGTATCGCCAGGCGGATGAAACAGGCTTGATTGACAACGCCACAGCCAGCCGCCTCAAAACCCAGTTCGCAGCTCACTTGCGTGAGCAAATCACCCTCGGCATCCCAACAGGGCAAGACGAAGCAGGCTTGCGCCGCTTTGCCCACCAGCTACGCGCCGGGCAGGTGGTGGTCAAACTGTTTTTGCCCTACCCGCTACACGCCAAGCTGTATCTGCTGTTCCGTGATGACGTGAACAACCCGATCACCGGCTTTGTAGGCAGCAGCAACCTGACGCTTTCTGGCTTGTCGGGTAATGGCGAATTGAATGTTGATGTACTCGACCACATGGGCACCGAGAAGTTGTCAAAGTGGTTTGACGCACGCTGGGCAGACCGCTGGGCGCTGGATGTGTCGCTTGAGCTTGCCACCATCATTGAAACCAGTTGGGCGCGCGAAGAACCCATACCACCGCACCACATTTACCTCAACATTGCCTACCACCTCAGTACCGAAGCACGCGCTGGTTTGACCCAGTTCCGCCTGCCAGCGCGGTTTGAGCAAGAGCTGTTTGAATTTCAAAAAAGCGCCGTCAAAATCGCCGCTCGCCACCTGCACCGCCGTGGCGGCGTGATGATTGGCGACGTGGTGGGTCTGGGCAAAACCATGATGGCCACCGCGTTGGCGCGTATGTTTGAGGACGACCTGGGTTATGAAACCCTCATCATCTGCCCCAAAAACCTGGAACCGATGTGGGAGCGTTACCGAACCGAATACGGCCTGCGCGGCATGGTGCTGCCCGTCTCGCAGGTCACCAAAAAGCTGCCTGACCTGAAGCGTTACCGCCTGGTATTGATTGACGAAAGCCACAACCTGCGCAACCGCGAAGGCCGCCGCTACAAAGCCATTGCAGAGTACATCAAAAGCTGCGACGCCAAAGTCATTTTGCTCACGGCCACCCCATACAACAAAAGCAAATCTGACCTGTCCGCCCAGTTGCGCTTGTTCATTGACGAAAAGGCCAACATTGGCATTCGCCCTGAACACCACATGCGCAAGTTTCAAATCAGCGAGGCAGAGTTTGAGCGCAAACACCAATGCCGCGTCAACTCCATTCTGGCCATTGAAAAGAGTGAAGAGTTTGATGACTGGCGCGAACTGATACGCCTATACATGGTACGCCGTACGCGCAGCTTCATCATTCAGCACTACACCGAGGCTGATAAAAATGGCCGTCGCTACATTGCAGGGCAGGACGGTGAAAAACGCTATTTCCCGGTGCGCAAGCCAGTGTCGCTGGGGTTCACCGTCGATGATTCTGACCCTGCCGACCGCTATGCACGCCTGTACTCAAAAGCCGTGGTTGACCAGATCAACGCACTGCATGTGCCGCGCTACGGCTTGGGCTTGTACGTAGAGCCAACGGCTGAAAAGTCGGCAACCGGGGCTGAACGAAAAACTATTGAAAATCTGGGCCGTGCAGGTAAACGCCTGATGGGCTTTTGCCGCACCAACCTGTTCAAACGGCTGGAATCGAACGGTTATTCGTTTCTACAGTCTATTGACCGGCACATCCTGCGCAATGAGGTTTATTTGTACGCCATTGAAAACGGGCTTGATCTACCCATTGGTGTGCTTGATGCAGGCCTGCTTGACCTGGATCGAGTGGACGAAGACGCCGATGGCGTTGAGGGAGACCCTGAAGATCTGCTCGACGGTTTGGTTGAAGCCGCCACCGAGGCCGACGGCATACCTGACAGCATGGCTCGGGCTAAGGCCGTGTACCAGCAATATTCTGGCAAGTACAAAAAGCGCTTCACATGGATACGCCAAGGCCTGTTTAGAGCCAGACTGGCAGATGACCTCGCAGAAGACACCCAGTCACTCAGCGAGTTGCTACAAACCCAGGGCCAATGGGACCCGGCGCATGACCAAAAGCTGTTGGCACTGCGCAAGCTGATTACCCAAACCCACGGCAAAGACAAAGTGCTGGTCTTTACCCAGTTTGCCGATACTGCCCGCTACCTGGCAAAGGAAATTCGACAGGCCGGGGCAACGCATGTTGAAGTCGCCACGGGCGCAAGTGCCGACCCCTACGCGCTGGCCTGCCGCTTTTCACCCAAGTCAAACAACAAAACGGTGGCCAAAGCTGACGAGGTGCGCGTACTGATATGTACCGACGTGTTGTCTGAAGGCCAAAACCTGCAAGACAGCAACGTGGTGGTTAACTTTGACTTGCCTTGGGCCATCATTCGCCTGATACAGCGTGCTGGCAGGGTTGACCGCATTGGTCAGCGGGCTGAAGAGATTTTCTGCTATTCATTTTTACCCGCTGACGGGGTGGAAGCACTCATCCAGCTGCGCGCCCGCATACGCCAACGCTTGAAAGAAAACGCTGAAGTCGTCGGTACTGACGAAGAGTTTTTTGACGACGAGCAGCAAGAAGAAGCCAACACCCTGCGTAACCTGTACACCGAGCAGTCAGGCGTGCTGGACGACAACGACGACGAGGTTGATTTGGCGTCCTACGCCTGGCAAATATGGAAGCAGGCTACGCAAGACGACCCGGATTTGGCGCGCGCGGTCGAATCATTGCCGCCAGTCGTTTACTCAGCCAAAGCATTCCAGTTAGATGAAGCCCGCTTCCCCTTGCTGGGCGTTGACGCTACCAAAGGCGGCGCCCTGGTTTACGTCAAATCACCCGAAGGCAACGACCACCTGGCCTGGGTAGGCGCGAACGGCAAGGTGGTGACTGAGTCACAGTTTGCAGTTCTGCGCGCCGCCGAATGCGCGCCCGGGACACCAGCCATGCCACGGCTTGAAAACCATCACGACCTGGTAGCCAACGGCCTGCACTTGGCAACAGCCCAAGACAAAGCAGTAGGAGGCGGCCTGGGCCGCCCCAGCAGCCCGCGCAGGCGCGCCTACGAGCTGCTCAAACCCTATGCGGGTGAACAAATGAAAACCCTTTTCCGCGATGAAGAGCTGGAGCGTGCACTTGACGACATGTACCAGCGCCCCTTGCTTGAAACCTCCAGCGATTTGCTCAACCGCCTGATGCGCAGCGGCGTCAACGAGGAAGAGCTGGCAGGCGCGGTCAAGTCTCTGCGTGAAGAAGGCCGCCTGACCTATGCCGAGGACGATGCCACGTTGCGCGAGCCGCGTGTGGTTTGCTCGATGGGACTCATCTCTAAATGACTGCAACGATGACCAAACCCGCCTTTAACCAGGACCACATCAAGCGCTTTCAATTCAAGCAGCTTTTTAACGAACTCGGCTGGGGCTTACCCACCCAGCAGCAGCCTTTTAGTGTTGCGGTCGGTACAGATACTTGGCTACTCGACGTCGTAGCGGTTAAAAAAGGCGTGCAGGTTTTGCACTGCCGTCCAGATGCCAAAGGCAACCCGCCCGACTACGCCACGCGCCAGAAGATTGAACGTAAAGTCACGCCCGAAGTACGCGAGCACCTGATTGTGTTTACCGATGCGGCGCAAACCACACAGGTCTGGCAATGGGTGTCGCGCTTGCAAGGTAAAACTGCCCAGTACCGTGAGGTCGTTTTCCGCAAAGGTGAAACACCTGAGTTGCTAACCCAAAAACTCAGCCGCCTGCACTTCACGCTGGATGAAGAAGAGCTGCTGACCGTGCTCGGCGTGACCCAGCGGATGGACGATGCCGCGCCACGCGAGAAGGTCACCAAAAAGTTTTATGGTGATTTTGAAAAGCAACGCAAAGCTTTTGCAGAGTTTATTAACGGCATCCCGGCTACCAGTGAAGACCAGCGCTGGTACACAGCTGTATTGATAGATCGTTTGATGTTCTTGTGGTTTCTGCAAGAAAAAGGCTTTTTAGACGGAAAGAAGGACTACTTGCAAAGCCGCCTGGCCGCACACCTCGCAGCCCCGGCCAGTAAGCCAGCAGAGACCACCTTCTACAAAAGCTTTTTAGCTCCGCTATTCTTTCGTGGCTTTGCTGAAGAGCGCACAGCAGCCAACCGCGCAAGCATTGAAGCCGCATTTGGCAACGTGCCCTATTTAAATGGCGGCTTGTTTGCAGAACATCAGCTTGAACAAAAGTACCGTGGCTCGCTCGATGTAACTGACGCAGCATTTGTCAAACTGTTTGCCTTTTTTGACGAATGGGAATGGCACTTGGATGAGCGCCCCCTCAGGAGCGGCAAAGAAATCAACCCCGACGTGCTGGGCTACATCTTTGAAAAGTTTGTTAACCAAAAGCAGATGGGGGCGTACTACACCAAGGAAGACATTACCGACTACATCGGCAAAAACACCATCATCCCCTGCCTGCTGGCCAAGGTGCGTGCCGAGCAGCCCAAGGCGTTTGATGATTTGGTGTGGCCCCTGTTACAGCAAAGCGGTGACGCCTACATTTACCCCGCCATGCTTAAAGGCGTTGACGCTGCTTACCCGCCAGACATTACCAACGGGCTGGACACCCAAGCCCCCGACCTGCTGGCCCGCCGCAAACCGTGGAACAAGCGGGCTGACGATACGGCAAGCCTGCCCACCGAAATCTGGCGTGAAACGATTGCCCGCCACCAGCGCACGCGCGAGGTACGCGCAAAAATTACTAAAGGTGAGCTAAAGGACGTAGGCGACCTGATCACCTACAACCTGGACATTCGCCAGTTTGCGCAAGACCTCATTGAGCGCTGTACCGATGTTGCGTTGCTCAAAAGCTTCTGGTTTGCCCTGGCAGGCCGCTTGCCGCGCAAGAGCAACGAAAAGTTTCGCCACGGCCTGAGCGTGCTTGACCCGACTTGCGGCTCAGGTGCGTTTTTGTTTGCGGCATTGAATATTTTGAAGCCGCTGTACGACGCCACCCTGCACACCCTGCAAGCGGTGCGTAGCGACGCACTGATAGCGGGTGACGCCAGCCACCCTGAAAAATGGGCAGAGGTAGACGAGATACTCAAGCGGTTTGCTGCCTCGGCCTCAGACCGCCAACAGGACTACGCGGTCATCAAACACATCATCGTCAACAACCTGTACGGCGTTGATATTGAAGAGCAGGCCACCGAGATTGCCAAGCTACGCCTGTTTTTAAAACTGGTCGCCCTGCTGGAGCCGGGTGATGACATTGAGCCCCTGCCAGACATTGACTTCAATATTCGCCACGGCAACACCCTGGTGGGCTACGCCACAGCAGATGAGACTGAAAAAGCCGTCAAAGGTGCGAAGCAGGTCAATATGTTCAGCGACGCATGGGAAGACATTCGCATTCGCCTGACAGCGGTTGAGCAGCAGTACAACAACTTTCAAATTCAGCAAGTTCAGCGCGGCGGCCATGTGGCACCCAGCGACAAACAGGCATTAGTAGATACGCTGGCTGAGCTGGAGGAAATGCTGAACTACCACCTGGCCAGAGAGTACGGCGTTAACACCGCCAAGACGGCTGACTATGAGAAGTGGAAGCTTAGCCACCAGCCGTTTCATTGGTATGTGGATTTTTATCCGTTGATGGCAAGTGGTGGGTTTGATGGAATTATTGGGAACCCACCGTACTTGGAGTACAGCAAGATTCGCGATGAGTATGCAATCCGCGCGCCAAAAATTAATCTTAGTGCTGGAAATTTGTACGCTTTTACAACGGAGCGTTGCTTGGATTTGTTGAAGCCGCATGGGGCGACAGGGCTTATTGTTCCCGTAAGCATAGTCAGTACCCAGCGCATGGCGAATCTTCAACAGCGAATTTCCAGCTCTACTTCTAGTTGGTATAGCAATTACGGTGAGCGGCCTGCGAAACTGTTTTCTGGTGCTGAGGTACTTCTAACTATCGTTATCGCACTTGCTGGGAATACAAAACGCACTCGCCATGTGACTGGACTTAGGAAGTGGAACGCAGAACAGCGCGAACACTTGTTTGCCACCACCAGCTATGTTGGGAATGTCGAATCTGTTCGCGGTTTTGTAATGCCCAAATTCTCAAGCGAAATTGAATCATTAGGATTTTCTAAAATTTGGTTTGACAAAAAGAGACTAGGAGTCTCGATAAGTCGAAGTGGTGGCAGCGAGCTTTTTTACAGAATTGGTGGTGGTAGATATTGGAAAATATTCACTACAGAGGCTCCTAAATTTTCTGTGAATGGCATTCTTGGAAAATCGAGCCGCGAAAGTGCGCTTACATTCACCACTGATAGCGAACGATTGTTGGCATGCGCGCTGTTATCGAGTAGCGTCTTTTTCTGGGTTTTTTCTATCACCACAAATGGACGCGATCTCAATCCAATTGATTTACAAGATTACCCCGTAGACCTAGATCGTTTGGGTGTGGCGTGCCCCAAATTACCAGCGATGGCTTCAGACCTGATGGCTGACTACCAAATACACAGTCAACTTAAGGTCAAGCAATCTACACAAACTGGGCGAGTTGAGTACCAAGAGTTCTACCCTCGAATATCCAAATGCCTCATTGACGATATTGATGTTGAGCTTGGGCGGTTCTACAAGCTATCAAACGAAGAGCTGGACTACATCATCAACTACGACATCAAGTACCGCATGGGCCAAGGCATGGACGACAACGATGATTAACCTCTCCCCCACCCAAGCCGCCAGCCGCATCACCGCCCTGTTGGCCGCGCATGAAAGCCGCACGCTGGACTTCAAGCGCATCGCGGGTGCCAAGCATGGCCGCATGATTGAAACCATTTGCGCCTTTGCCAATACCGACGGGGGTTTGCTGGTCATTGGAGTGGCAGACGCCAAAGACCTGAAGCCCGGCGCCAAGCCCGAAACCCGGTTGTTTGGTGTTGAAGAAAACCCGGAAGCGTTTGATGACCTTCGCCGCCTGGTGATGCAGCGCTTTGCCCCACCAATTGCTGGCCTGCACTGGATGCGTTTGGCTTGTACGTTGCAAAACGGCCAGCCGGGGCATGTGGTGATGTTGCGGGTAGAAAAAAGCGATCAGGTACACACAGTCGTGGGCAACGGCACCTGGACGCGCATGGACGCAAGCAACCGTGAGCTGAACGCGGCAGAGATTACGGATTTGTCTTACCAGCGCGGGGTGAAAAGTGCCGAAACCCTGCCCCTGCCGGTGGCTTTGGATCTGCTGAACACTGATGCATGGCGCAGCTACTGCACCACGCGCGGGCTGGCTGACGTTGATGTAACGACGCGCCTGCCTAAGCTGGGGCTTACGGTGCAAACTGACGGCGGCTTGCAGCCTTTGCTGGCGGCGGTTTTGCTGTTTGCGGATGAGCCGGGGGCGCTGCTGGCTGCGCAGGGTATGCGGGCCGACATACGGGTGTTTCATTACCAGGGGCGGGCTGTTCAGCACGGTGAGGTGCCTAACTTGCTGCTACCGGCCAAAACCATCAGCGGACCGGTGGTGGAGCAGATTGCCAAGGCGCAAGCCTATGTGCTGGAGCGTTTGGCCCAAGGGCTGACGATGGAGGGCTCAGGCTTTAAAACCCGCTACCGCTTTCCACCACGCGTCATCAAAGAAGCCATTACCAACGCGGTGGTACACCGGGACTATCGGCTGAACCGCGACATTCACATCCGTATTTTTGATGACCGCGTGGAGGTGGAAAGCCCAGGGCGGCTGCCCGGCAACCTGACCCCGGCGACGGTGGATACCGCTGGATCCATGCCGCGCAACAGCGCGCTGGCACGGCACCTGCGGGAGTTCCCCAACCCGCCCAATGTGGACGCAGGCGAAGGCGTACCCATGATGTTTGCGCAAATGGCACAGGCTGACTTGTATGAGCCTTTGTACCGCGAGCAACTGGACGCGGCGGTGCCAACGCTGCTGGTGACCCTGCTCAATGAAGAAAGGCCGCCGCTGTGGGTGCAGGTCAGTGACTGGGTAGAGCGAAACGGCCCGATTGCCAATGCAGATGTTTGCCGTATTGCAAACGTAGACACCTTGAAAGCGTCAAAAATGTTGCGCGCCTGGGTTGATCGTGGGCTGCTTGAGCCCCTGCCGGGACGTGTGAGAAGCAACGCCGCCTACCGCAAGCCATCTCAGGTGGACGAGCAACTGGGGCTGTTGCAGGCGCCTGATGGGGGTGGTGCAACACCCGCGCAGTAGTGGCAGGTTCTTACGGTGGGTTCTTATTCCTTTATCCAAAGGCGTTGGATAAAGGAATTTGAAATGCCAAAAAAGTCAATTTAATCAATAAGTTACTGTTTATTCCTTTATCCGGAGCGGAGTTTTTAACGGGTAAACCCTGAGCGTTTGAACGTATTTAAATTTGGCGGGAAAGTAGCCGAGCCCTGGATACTGATCAGGCATGGGGGAATTTCAATTTCATTATCCAAGTGCTCTGGATAATGAAATTGAAAATAGCTAAAACTCTTTATTTATCAACGAGCTAGCAATAAGTTCATTATCCAAAGCTGGTTTTTTATACATGCAAACCTGGCAAAAGGCACACGCCAAGCACAGCCTGACAGGCACCGGTAACGCCAACCTGCTGGACTTGCCCATGACGGCGTTTTTTGCTTCGCGCCAGTGCCCGGGCGCAGCCATACGCGCGGCGATGGACTGGGCCTTGCAGCAGGCCAAAGCAAAGGCGGTCGTGATCAGCGGCTTTCATTCGCCGTTGGAGCAGTCGGTATTAAAAGTTTTAATTCAAGCACGCAGCCCAGTGGTGGTGGTGCTAGCGCGGCCCGTGGGCGGCGCTAAGTTGCCGCCTGAATGGGGTGAGCCTTTAAGGCTGGGCTTGATGACGGTAGTGAGTGCAAGCATGACCACCACCCGGTTGACAAATGAAGTTGCCATGGCCAGAAACAACCTCGCAGCTCAATTGGCTACAACTATCTTGGTGGCACACGCCAGCCCAGGCGGTGGGTTAGCGGGTTTGGTGGCCCAGTGGACGTTAGAAAGGCCGCAAGCTATGGTTGAACTGACTTTTTGACGCTAAAACGCCAGAAATAGCGCAAAAAGCCGCTTTTTTAGGCATCAAATCGGCCTTACGACCAATGAATACGGGCGCAAGCAGCTACTATTTTTATAGTGGCTTGTTCAATGCTTCAGGGCTGCGCACATAGCCAAAGCGCTTTTGCAGGTCACGCGCCAGCACTTCTTGGGGTACCCACAGGCCTTGCTCAATGGCCTCAGCAGCTTGCAGCATGTCTTGCGTATGGACCAGGCCAAAGCCAAGCGCGGTTTCCAGATACACCCGGCCATGCTCGTCGATGATGCAGCGCTGGGTGATGGCGACCTGGCCAGTGTGGGCGGTCACCTCATAGTCGGGCGTGCCACCCACCCGCCAGACAAAAGGCGTGGCTTCCAGCTCGACATACACGCGTTGCGGGCCGTTTTGAAAAAACCACTGACCTTGCGCATCGCTGGCGTAGTTCCGGGCAATGAAGTCAATCAGCTTGTCGTGTTGAAGCAGTGAGCCTTTGCTGGCAATCTGCCTGCCCGGATCAGACGATGCCGCACAAAACGGCCCGGCAGCCTGGGCGTTGTCGTCACGCATGTACCAGTTGCCGCGCGCATCCAGTCCCAACCAGCCGTAGCAGGCAGGCACGTTGGGCCATTTGGCAATGGCGGCTTTGACAATGTCGTCCATAAATGCTCGAAAGTTTTGAGTTTAAAGATGCGCGGCCAAAAACGCTGTCACGGCCTCAGGCATGACCCGCACGTTGGCCGGGTATGCCCCTGACGGAAAACCCACATGTCCGCCATGTGGCGGCTGCCACAGCGTGACGCTTGCGCTCACGTCACCCGGCTTGGGCAAGCTCCACGCGGGGATGAAAGGGTCGTTTAGAGCATTGAGTGCCAGCGCAGGCACGGCAATGTTGTGCATGTGCGGTTTGCCCGAGGCGCGCTGGTAATAGTCGTCGGTGTTTTCAAAGCCGTGCAGCGGCGCGGTAAAAATATTGTCAAAGGTGTAAATGTCGCGCACGGCCAGCATGGCCTCGCGGTTGAAGAGGCCTGGGTGCTGGTCAAGCTTTTGCAGGGCTTTGGGCACCATGCTGCGCAAAAACATGCGGGTGTAAACCTGTTTGTTAAAGCCGCGGCCAATCGCCCAGCCACCGGCTGCCAGGTCCAGCGGTGAGCAGACCGATGCCACAGCACTGACCACGTCAGCGGCTTGTCCACCCATCTCACCGGCCCAGCGCATCAGCGCGTTACCGCCCAGCGAAATGCCCACCGCCACGATGGGGCCGGGGTGCTGGCTTTTAAAGCGCCGCAGCATCCAGTCGATCTCTTCAAAATCACCGGAATGGTAGGCACGTGGGCCGTGGTTTAACTCGCCTGAGCAGCCCCGGAAATGCGGTACGGCGCAGGCCCAGCCGCGTGCGCGTGCGGCATCGGTCAGCGCCTCGGCGTAATGGCTACCGGACGAGCCTTCCAGACCGTGAAAAACAACCAGTAACGGTGAATTGGGTTGTGTGATGTGATCAGAAAAATCAACATCTACGAAATCGTTATCAGGAGTGACCCACCTCTGACGCCTGAAGATTGTTGCGTCGCCCACATAGCGCTCAGCCCGCAGTGCCGCCCAAATGGTTTGTAAATTTCCGCCGGGTAGCCACCATGGCGCTTTATATTGCATAACTGCTGACGCTCATTAGTGCAGAACCTGCGGACTGTCATTGACTTCGAGCATCTCGCGGGGCGTGCCGGGGCTGGCGTGGTGCGCCACCATGCGCCAGCCAAGGGGTGTTTTCTGGTACACATTGGTGGCAATCACGTAGGCATGGCGCGGGCCTTCGTCCGTCAGCACCTCGATGCGCTCCAGCACACTGTGAACGCTGGATCCCAGCGACTCCACCCGGTGAACCTTTTCAGCCCGCGCCTGAATGCTGCCGTTGGTAAACATCATGTCAAAGGCTGCACGAATCGCGCCCGCGCCCAGCAGGCGCGCGCCGCCAGGGTGGACGCACACAATGTCGTCCTCGTCGGCCCAGCAGGCCATCAGGTTGTCAATGTCACCCTGCTGCAATGCCTGGTAAAAGGCCGCTTCAATGTCGTCAGGACTGTTGGCGTCAACGGGGAGGGTTTTGGGTTTGCGCATGGCGATTGCCGGGTTAGGCTTCAGAGAAATTTGCTTGATGACCGTATTAGGCCACGACTCATGCAAGCCGCCAAACCGATTCCCCACCGGCCGCGTACAGCTGCACGCCCGCTTGCGGCCCAACTGTGTAGCCACCCGTAAATTCACCAAAAGCCGGCAAGATGGCGCTGCGCTCTTCAAACACAAAGCAGGGCAGCCGCAGACGGTCGCGCCCCGGACCTTGCAGTTGCACCACCGGGTGCTGATGACCTGCGAGCACGGCGTGGCTGGTGTGTGCTTGCGGGTGATGACAAGCGGCGAATGGGCCAACCAAATAGGGCTCATCGACCACGCTGATGTTCAGCTCTGGCGGCGGGTCGCCTGCTCTTGAGTCGTGGTTGCCGCGTACCAGTGTGCAGCTCAGGTGGGCATGTTCGTTTCGCCAGACCTCAAGCTGACTCAGTACCGACTCAGTCCGAGCCTGACGGGCATGCAGAAAGTCACCCAAAAAAACCAGCTCTGACGGCTGATAGCAGGCGATCAACGCGTTCAGGCGGCGCAGGTTTTCAAGTGTCGTGCCGCTGGGCACCGGTTGGCCCAGGGCGCGGTAAGTCGCGGCTTTGCCCAGGTGCAGGTCGGCAATGAACAACACGCGCCCTTGGGGCCACCACAGCGCGTGCTCGGGCAGCAGCCACACGCTGTGGCCCGCGTAGGTGATGGCCAAATGGAATGAGGGCTTGCCGGCTGTCATGGGGTTCGGCGGCGTGGCGCGCGCTTGGCGGGGGATCTCAACGTGTCTTTGCCCAAGGTCAGGGCCTGGCTGATGTCTTCCAACGCGGGAGCAACCACGCCGCCGCCCGCATCTTTTTCAAGCTGCTGCACCATGCGCGCAATGCGGTCGGCCATGCTTTCATTGCTGAGCTTTTCACGCAGGCGCTCGACCATCAACGGGAACGAGAATGGCGTGGGTTGCTTGAGAGGTTTGATGACCAGCGTTTGAGTTGCCATGTGCGCCAAACTCTGCTGCAAGCGGGTGATGTCCAGCTCTTGAGCCAGCAGCTCGGTTTTGGCCTGAGCCAGCAGCAGGTTACCGGCATCGTACTTGCGAAACACCTCGTAAAACAGGCTGGATGACGCTTGCAACTGCTTGTTGCTGCGCTTTTCACCGGGGTAACCCTGCGACACCAGACCTGAGATGCGGGCAATCTCGCGAAAGCGCCTTTGCGCCAGTTCGCTGGCGTTCAGACTGGCCAGCACTTCGTCTAAAAGCATCGCTGCTTGCGCGCCATTTATCAGGGCTGAAAGCTCTTTGGACCAGTCAACCGGCTCTGCACTGAGCAGTTCAAAACCATAGTCGTTGACCGCCATCGAGAAGGTGCGCGGCGCGATTTGTGCGGCCCGCCAGGCCAGCAAACTGGCCAGCCCCAAATGCACGTTGCGCCCGGCAAACGGGTACATAAACAGATGTGTGCCCTCGCGCGTCGTCAGCACTTCAGCCAGCAGTGTGGTGGTCGTTGGCAGTGCTGACCATTGTTGTTGCAACGCCAGCAACGGCCGCACCCGCTTGAGTTCTGGCGAGTCATATTGGCCAGCACTTGCCAGAGCCAGTTGCTCGACCATACTCGCCGCCAGTGTGGTCGACAGCGGCATGCGCCCGCCGCTCCAGCGCGGCACTGAAGCGCGCTTGCCTGAAGCCTTTCGCACCCAGGCTGTCATGTCGTGGATGCGTACCAGTTCCAGCAATCTGCCGCCAAAGTTAAAGCAGTCGCCAGGCTTTAAGCGTGCAGCAAAGCTTTCTTCAACCGTGCCGACCTTGGCACCGTTGACGTACTGCACGGCCATGCTGGCGTCGCTGACGATGGTGCCAATGTTCATGCGGTGGCGGCGCGCCAGCTGGGCGTTGGGCACACGCCACACACCTTGCGCGTCGGGCACGGCGCGCTGGTAGTCCGGGTAGGCGGCCAGCGATGCGCCACCCTGGCTGACGAACGCCAGCGCCCAGGCCCAGTCCTCATCGCTCAGGTTGGCATAAGCGGCGGTGGCGCGTACTTCTATGAGCAAGTCTGCAGGCAAAAATCCGCCGCCGAGCGCGACCGTGACCAGATGCTGGACCAGCACATCAAGCGGGCAGCTGGGTGATGAGCGCGCCTCCATGTGCCCGCTGGCCACGGCGGCTCTGGCGGCGGCGGCTTCAATGATCTCCAGGCTGTGCGTGGGCACCAGCGTGATGCGCGACGGCCTGCCCGGTGCGTGGCCTGAGCGCCCTGCCCGCTGTAGCAGCCGCGCCTCGCCTTTGGGCGAGCCAATTTGCAGCACCCGCTCGACCGGTAAAAAGTCAACACCCAGGTCAAGACTGGACGTACACACCACCGTGCGCAGCTCGCCGCTTTTCAAGCCCGCCTCGACCCATTCGCGCACGCCCCGGTCCAGCGAGCCGTGGTGCAGCGCGATCAGCCCCGCCCAGTCAGGCCGGGCCTGCAAAATCGCCTGGTACCACAGCTCGGACTGCGAGCGGGTGTTGGTAAACACCAGTGTGGTGGTGCTTGCGGCAATTTCGGCAATGACCTGCGGCAGCATCGTCAGCCCCAGATGCCCGGCCCACGGGAAGCGCTGGGCCACGTCAGGCAGCAGCGTGTCGATGATGAGTTTTTTGGGCACTGCGCCCTGCACCAAAGTACCGCCTGTGCGGCCTAGCAATGTGTGCATCGCCTCTGTCAAGTTACCCAGGGTCGCAGACATGCCCCAAATCACGAGCGCCGGATGAAAGGTTTTCAAGCGGGCCAGCGCCAGCTGCGTTTGCACGCCGCGCTTGTTGCCCATCAGCTCATGCCACTCGTCCACCACCACCGCATGCACGCTGCCCAGCGCCACCGCTGCATCAGCACGCGACAGCAGCACCGACAGGCTTTCAGGCGTGGTGACGAGCACGGTGGGCAGGCGGGTGTTCTGAAAGCTGCGTTCAGCGGCTGACGTGTCGCCGGATCTGCTGCCCACCGTCCACAGCGCAAAGTTGCCATCCACTTGCAGCATCTCCAGCGGCTGTTGCAATGCCCGCTGTGTGTCAGCCGCCAGCGCCCGCATGGGGGTGATCCACAGCACAGTTAACGGTGCGCCAAGTGGTTTTCTCTTCGCCTTAAATGCTCCTGATTCAGGAGCTGTTTGCGCCCGTTTTGATTGGTTCAAAGCCATAAAACGCATCAAAATACCGAGCCAGACAGCATAGGTTTTGCCTGAACCTGTGGTGGCGTGCAGCAAGCCCGACTCGCCTTGGCCGATGGCCTGCCAAACCTCTTTTTGAAATTTGAACGGTTTCCAGTCGCGTGCGGTAAACCAGTCGGCCAGAGCAGATTTGATAGAGGGACGGCGGGCGGTGGTTTGAGGTATTGGGCCTACGGTTGACGACATGGCGTTATGGTAATGTTGCCACCTGATTTCAGGAGAACTCACATGAAAACCCGTTTTTTAAATCTGCTGCTCATTTGCATCACTTTGACCTTGTCTGGCTGCGGCTACAACCAGTTCCAGGCACTCGACGAGCAAACCAAATCGGCTTGGGCCGAGGTGCTCAACCAGTACCAGCGCCGTGCTGACCTGGTGCCCAACATTGTGGCCACCGTCAAAGGGGAAGCGGCTTTTGAGCAGGACACGCTGACCAAAGTGGTTGAAGCGCGTGCCAAGGCCACGTCCATGCAGGTCACGCCTGAAACACTGAACAACCCGGAAGCGTTCAAGAAGTTTCAGGCGGCTCAGGGCGAGCTCAGTGGCGCGCTGTCCCGCCTGCTGGTGGTCAGCGAGAACTACCCGAACCTGAAGGCCAACCAGGGCTTTCAGGACCTGCGGGTGCAACTGGAAGGCACTGAAAACCGCATCACTGTGGCGCGTAACCGCTACATCAAAACCGTGCAGGACTACAACATCCTGGCGCGCAGCTTCCCGAACAACCTGACAGCGATGGTTTTTGGCTACAGCGTCAAGCCGAACTTCACGGTCGAGAACGAAGCGCAGATCAGCAAGCCTCCGGCAGTGAACTTTGAGAAAAAGTAGCCTGACTAAGACCATAAAGTGCTAAAAACGACCGTTTTTAGGCATCAATTATGCCTTTAACCCAATGGATACGTGCGCAAGCAGCTATTATTTTAATAGCGCTTGTTTCATGCTTCGGGCTGACCGTGCAGGCGCAAGACCTGCAAGCCATACCGCCGTTGGCCGCCCGCGTCATCGACACCACCGGCACGCTGGACGCGGCGCAAACCCAGGCGCTGGAGGCCAAGCTGGCCGCGTTTGAAAAAGCCCGTGGCGCTCAAATCGTGGTTTTGATGGTGCCCACAACGCTGCCTGAAGACATCACCGACTACGCCCAGCGCGTGGGCGACGCCTGGAAGATTGGACGCAAAGACATCGGTGACGGCCTCCTGCTGGTTGTCGCAAAAAACGACCGTACCGTGCGCATTGCCACCACCAAAGCACTTGAAGGCGCGATACCCGACCTGGCGGCCAAGCAGATCATCACCAACGCCATTACCCCACGCTTCAGGCAAGGCGACTTTGCAGGCGGGTTGAACGCAGCGGCGGACCAGATCATGGCCCGTATCAGTGGTGAAAACCTGCCTGCGCCCGATGCACAAAAGAGTGCAGGCGGCCAGCAAGGCTTTCAGTGGATGGACATGGCGGTGTTTTTATTTTTTGCCGTGCCGATTGGTGCGCGGGTTTTGTCCAGTGTGCTGGGGCGCAAGCTGGGTGCGGTGGTAACGGGTGGCGGCGTTGGTGTGCTGGCCTGGCTGTTTACCAGCAGTTTGCTGCTGGCAGGAGTTGCCGGTGTGGTGGGTCTGGTGTTTGCCCTGGTTGCAAGCCTGGGGGCATTGGGCAGCTTGGGTGGCGGACGCCGAAGTGGTGGCTGGAATAACGGCGGATTTGGGGGCGGCGGGTTTGGCGGCGGTGGCGGTGGTGGGGGCTTTAGCAGCGGCGGTGGCGGTAACTTTGGCGGCGGTGGCTCGTCAGGAAGCTGGTAAGAAGATGATCCTTAAACTCAAAACCATGCTCAGGCATTTGTGGCTGGACGCCTCTGACGCTCAAAATGCCTTGCCCCCTGACATGCTGCAGCGACTGACCCAGCGTGTGGCTGCCAGCGAAGGCCGTCACACCGGGCAAATCCGTATTTATGTGGAGGCTGCACTGCCGATGAGCTACCTGCTGCGCATCGGCGAAACCAGCGCGATGAAGGCCCTGATCCGCCAGCGCGCGGTGATGCTGTTTGGCAAGCTGCGCCTGTGGGACACCGAGCATAACAACGGCGTACTGATTTACCTGCAACTGGCCGAGCATGCCATTGAAATCGTAGCGGACAGAGGGGTCAACCGCCATGTGTCCGCTGCGGGCTGGCAGGCCATGTCTGACCGGATGGGTGCCGCTTTTCGCGCTGGTCAGTTTGAAGAGGGTCTGACCCAGGCTATCGGTGAGGTGTCAAGTGTGCTGGTGGCGCATTTCCCGTCAGCGCCGGGCGGCCATTCGGTCAACGAGCAGCCTGACGAGCCGGTGTTGGGTTAAAGCAGAAGGTCTGGCTTGCTTTGGCGATGCATCTTGTGCGCAACGTCCAGCTCTTGTTGTAAAGCGCGGCTCAAACCACCCAGCGTCTTGATTTTCCGGTTGGCTTCACGCAGTCTGTCAGACAGCCGCTTGGATATTGCCAGCATCAGCCGGGCAGCAACCGGTGCGTCGTCCAGAATGATCTTGAGCAGCGCATCGCGCGACAGGATAGCTACCGCCAGATCGGTGGTGGCGGTGCAGGTGGCCGAGCGGGGGGCGCCGTCCAGCACGCCCCTCTCGCCAATTATGTTGCCAGACCCCAAAATCGACATGACCATGCTGTCGTCGGCAGAAGCCACTTCGTTTTGGACCAGCACCTCGCCATCCAAGATCAGCATCATGAAGTCGGTGTGTGTGACCGCGCCTTCCTTGATGAAGACTGTCCCCAGTTTGAAGCGTTTGGGCGTCATAAAACCGACCACGACCCGAGCGTCAGACGGGCTTAAGTCAGCCCAGCGCAGTTGGCGTGACCAGCAGTTGCGCCGCTTTTTCACGGTTCTCGTCTTTGAAGGGCTTGGAGGTTTTGGAAAACATCATGGCGAGATTGTAGAAGTAGCAAGGAGCCTGTCAGAAATTTTGTGTTTGAGGCATACCATTCCCCCAAAGGAGTTACATGCCCCGCACTACAACCAAGTCCGCTGTCAGCGGCAAATCGGCACAGCCGCAAATTTCAGCCAAGCTACT
>JBILXX010000061.1:0-22238 GCA_044378095.1 Polaromonas sp. | reverse complement strand
AAGTAGCTTGGCTGAAATTTGCGGCTGTGCCGATTTGCCGCTGACAGCGGACTTGGTTGTAGTGCGGGGCATGTAACTCCTTTGGGGGAATGGTATGCCTCAAACACAAAATTTCTGACAGGCTCGGCAATTCTGTTTCAGCCAGCGCTTTAAACGAGACGCTTCTCTTCTAACAAGATATTTCGTTTAGTGTTTACCTCTGGTAAAACCGTTTGCGCCTGCTGTTTTTTGCGCTACCTCTAAAGGAACTGCTTCTAACGGCGTCGCCATAGAGTCGTTCCAGCGATTTAAAAAACCAAACATCGCCACCACGCCAAGAATTTCTACAATTTGGCCCTCACTCCAGTGCTTAGACAGTTCTGCAAACACCTCATCGGTCACCGCGTTGGGTTGCGATGCGGCCGCTAAAGCGAAATCTAGCGCGGTCTTCTCGGCAACTGTGTACAAGTCGCTGGTCGCGTAGTTCCAAACCCCAGCCATTTTCTCTTCTGAAATTCCAAAGTTCTTTGCCCCGAGCAGCGTATGCGCTTGGCAATACAGGCAACCGCTGGCTTTGCTGGCCAGGTGGCCAATCAGGCGACGAAAACCCAGATCGACTTCCCCATCGGGTGTCATTACAGCTGCATTGAGCTGCGCAAAAGCTTTCACCAAATGCGGCTTGCGCTGCATGGTGAGCACGCTGTTGGGCGTGAAACCAAGTGTTCCCAGGAAGAAATCAAAATGTGGTTTAAGTTCTGGTGTCGTCTCTGGCGATAGGGGTTTTAACCGTGACATCAAGTCTCCTTTTTGTATAGAGTTTCTCAGTTTACTGGCTAGGACATTTTCATGAACTCATCCTTCAAACGTCGTCAACTGCTAGGTGGTGTGGGCGTGGCTATTGCTACAGCCACACTGCCAGTTTTTGCGCAGGCCGCCGCAGTCAAGATACTGGTGGGTTTTCCACCCGGTGGCTCAGCTGATACGACAGCACGCTTGATAGCCGAGAAAATGACTGCTTTGATGGGTGTGCCTGTCATTGTGGAGAATCGTCCTGGGGCGGCTGGCCGTATTGCCGCGCAAGCCGTTAAAGACGCGGTGCCCGATGGAAATTTGCTTATGATTGCGCCTATGGCTGTCATGGTGGTGCAGCCCGCTGTCTTTAAGAGTGTGAAATACGACACCACCAAAGATTTCACGCCGATTGGTAACGCGGCCTTGTTCCCACTGGCTGTGACCGCGGGACCTGCCACACCCGCTAAGACCCTGCCTGAGCTGATGACCTGGCTGAAAGCTAACCCGGCTCAGGCCAGTTTTGGTTCGCCTGGTACAGGCTCGTTGCCACATTTTTTAGGTGAAATGTTGAGTCAAGCTTCGAATGTGAAGTTACAGCATGTGCCCTACCAGGGTGGCGCCCCGCTAATGACAGCGCTGCTTGGCTCCCAGTTACCGGTTGGTATTGACACGCCGGCTGAGTTCGCTGAAAACCACCGCGCCGGCAAGCTCAAAATCTTGGCAGTTTCGGGCAATCAGCGCTTAGCGCAGCTCCCCGACGTCCCGACGCTGCGCGAACAAGGCGTTAACCTCGAAGCTTCCGCCTGGTTTGGTATCTTTGGACCTGCTGGTATACCGGCTGCACGAACCGATTCGCTTTCGGTTGTGCTATCGGCCGCATTGCGTCAACCGGATGTTGTTGGCAAGCTGGCGGCTTTGGGTCTACAGGCCGCACCGGAGTCGTCAGCCGAGATGTCACGCCGCTTGGCCGCTGATAAAGCGCGCTGGGAACCCGTGATCAAATCTACCGGATTTCAGGCAGACTAAAAGCTTTGTTTTAAGGCTGGTCTTTAGCGATGGCGGGGATTACGAATGTGCTATTTGCTCAGCATATTAAAAACTGCTTCAGGCTGCGGGCATTTCAGGGCATCTGAAATTAGCCAGCCGCTTCAAAGCCATGCTCAATATGTGCCCTCATAGCAGCTTGTGTGGCAGCGGCGTCACGTTTTTTCAATGCCGCCATGATGGCTGCATGTTCTGCCAATGACTCTTCAATTCGCCCCGCTTTGAGTAGCGACTGCGCACGGTTTAGCTTCATCACTTTGCGCAAGTCCGCCACCATTTGGCCTGCCCATTTGTTATCGGCGATTTGAAGCAGTCTGATATGAAACCCCTCATTCATCGTGAAAAACCGGATGTGGTCTTTCTTATCCTTTGCGGCTTTTTCTAGTTGCTGGTGCAGGGCTTCCAGTTCTTGTAGTTGTTTGTCTGTTGCAGTTTGGGCGACTGTTCTTGCAGCGTCGGCCTCAAGCAGGGCCATCAGGTGAAAGACATCATGCAGGTCTTTCTCGTTGACCTCCGTCACATACGCGCCGCGCCGCACCTTCATGGTAACCAGGCCTTCCGTGGCCAGCACCTTGAGCGCTTCACGCAGGGGCGTGCGGCTGATGCCGTATTCTTCAGCCAGCTTCAGCTCGTCAATCCAACTGCCTGGCGTGAGCTCGCGACTGAAGATGCGCTGGCGCAGCAGCTCGGCGACTTCTTCATACAGTGCGCGCTGCTTGAGGTTTTTGTGGGGCGTCATAGCGTTCATAACCCTGCAAAGTTTACACGAAACTGAATTCTGAATTTATAATTACAAATATAAAATCTTGCTAAGATAGGCGTCTATGACAACCCCGTTCAAACTTTCAAGCCTTGCCGATTGGGAAAAATCCGCCGCCAAATCTGCCCCTGGCGGTAATCTGGACGCACTGAGCTGGCACACGCCTGACGGCATCACCGTCAAGCCCCTGTACACCGCTGAAGACATCAAGGATTTGCCTTACGCCAACACACTGCCTGGTTTTGAGCCCTTCATTCGCGGCCCGCAGGCCACCATGTATGCCGTTCGCCCGTGGACGATTCGGCAGTACGCCGGGTTTTCAACCGCTGAGGAATCGAACGCGTTTTACCGCAAGGCTTTGGCCGCTGGCGGGCAGGGCGTGTCAGTAGCGTTTGACCTGGCCACGCACCGGGGCTATGACAGCGACCACCCGCGCGTAACGGGCGACGTTGGCAAAGCCGGGGTGGCGATTGATTCGGTCGAAGACATGAAGATCCTGTTCGACCAGATCCCGCTCGACAAAGTCAGCGTCAGCATGACCATGAACGGCGCGGTGCTGCCCGTGTTGGCCGGCTACGTGGTGGCGGCTGAGGAGCAGGGTGTGGCGCAGGCCGACTTGAGCGGCACGATTCAAAACGACATCCTCAAAGAATTCATGGTGCGCAACACCTACATTTACCCGCCTGCGCCCAGCATTCGCATCATTGGCGACATCATTGAATACACGGCCAAACACATGCCGAAGTTCAACTCGATTTCGATTTCGGGGTACCACATGCAGGAAGCCGGGGCCAATCAGGCGCTGGAATTGGCCTTCACGCTGGCCGACGGGAAGGAATATGTGAAGACGGCGATTGGCAAGGGCCTGGACGTGGACGGATTTGCAGGCCGCCTGAGTTTCTTCTGGGCGATTGGCATGAATTTCTATTTAGAGATTGCCAAAATGCGCGCGGCGAGGCTGCTGTGGTTCCGCATCATGAAAGGCTTTGATGCCAAGTCACCCAAGTCGCTGATGCTGCGCACCCACTGCCAGACCAGCGGCTGGAGCCTGACCGAGCAAGACCCCTACAACAACATTGTGCGCACCACCATCGAAGGCATGGCGGCAGTATTTGGCGGCACGCAAAGCCTGCATACCAACAGCTTTGACGAGGCGATAGCATTGCCGACGGAGTTCTCAAGCCGCATTGCACGCAACACGCAGCTGATCATTCAGGAAGAAACGCACATTGGTGCCGTGGTAGACCCGTGGGCGGGCAGCTACATGATGGAAAAGCTGACGCAAGACATGGCCGACGCTGCGTGGAAGATCATTGAAGAAGTCGAAGCCATGGGCGGCATGACCAAGGCGGTGGACAGCGGCTGGGCCAAGCTGAAAATTGAAGCCGCAGCGGCTGAAAAGCAGGCCCGCATTGACAGCGGCAAAGACGTGATTGTGGGCGTGAACAAGTACAAGCTGAAGACCGAAGACCCGATTGAAACCCGCGACATCGACAACGTGGCTGTGCGGGACGGTCAGATCGCCCGGCTCAAAGTCATCAAGGCAAAACGCGATCATGAACAAGTTAACCAGGCGCTGGCAGCTATTAAAAATGCAGCAGAAACAGCCTCGGGCAACCTGCTGGACTTATCCATTCAAGCCGTGCGCGCACGCGCCACGGTCGGTGAAATCAGCGACGCGCTGGAGGCCGTTTATGGTCGCCACCGCGCCGATACCCAAAAGGTGACTGGTGTGTACGCTGCCGCTTATGACTCTGCCGAGGGCTGGGAACAGCTAAAAAAAGAAATCACCGAGTTTGCCGAGAAAGAAGGCCGACGTCCGCGCGTGATGATTTCAAAACTCGGCCAGGACGGCCACGACCGGGGGGCCAAGGTGGTGGCCACCGCGTTTGCAGATTTGGGGTTTGACGTGGACATGGGGCCGCTGTTCCAAACGCCCGAAGAATGCGCGCGCCAGGCGATTGAAAACGACGTGCATGCGGTGGGGGTGTCAACCCTGGCAGCAGGCCACAAGACGCTGGTGCCCGGCATCATTGCCGAGCTGAAGAAGCAAGGCGCAGACGACATCATCGTTTTTGTGGGCGGCGTGATTCCCCGGCCTGACTACGAGATGCTTTACGAGGCTGGTGTGAAGGGCATCTATGGCCCGGGCACGCCGATTGTGGCCAGCGCCAAGGATGTGCTGGAGCAGATCAGGGCTGCACTGAAGTGACTGTGCCGCCGCTGGTTGAGGCAGTTGTCAACGGGCAGGGTGCTGAACAGCGCCGCGCCATCGCCAAAGCCATCACGCTGCTTGAATCAACACGCGCCGACCATCGAGCGCAGGGTGACGAGCTCCTCACCGCCTTGCTTGCGCACACCGGCAAATCCTTTCGTATCGGCATCAGCGGCGTGCCGGGCGTGGGCAAATCCACCTTTATCGAAGTGCTGGGCCTGTACCTGATCAAGCTGGGCCACCGAGTGGCCGTTCTGACCATTGACCCGTCGTCAACGGTTTCAGGCGGCTCGATATTGGGTGACAAGACGCGGATGGATCTGCTGTCAGTCAACGAAAACGCTTACATCCGCCCCAGCCCGTCGAGCGGCACGCTGGGCGGCGTGGCTGAAAAAACCCGTGAGGCCATGCTGGTTTGCGAAGCGGCAGGTTATGACGTTGTGATGGCGGAGACTGTGGGCGTTGGCCAGTCTGAAACAGCCGTGGCCAACATGACCGACATGTTTGTGCTGATGCAACTGCCCAACGCGGGTGACGATTTGCAGGCTATTAAAAAAGGCGTGATGGAGCTGGCCGATCTGGTGGTTATCAACAAGTCCGACATCGACGCCATTGCCGCACAGCGCGCGCAACTGCAAATCACGTCGGCCATGCAGTTGCTGGGCATGTTCAGCGGCTATGTTGAAACGAACTGGCATCCCAAAGCGATTCAATTAAGCGCTTTGAAGGGCGAGGGTATTGAAGCCTTCTGGGCTGAAGTGCAGGACTTCAAAACGCGGCAAACCGCCAACGGCAAGCTGGCCGCGCGCAGGCAGCAGCAGTCACTGAGCTGGATGTGGGAGCGCATTGATGCAGGGCTGAAACTGGCCTTTAAACAAAATCCTGCGGTCAGCCGAATGCTGCCTGACCTGCTGGCCCAGGTTGCCAGTGGGCAGGTCCCGGCCTCGGCTGCAGCACGAAATCTGCTTGCAGCCCAATTAAATCGGGCGTAAAAAGCTCCTGAATAAATAGCAAAACCAACCCAGAGTCAACCAAGAGAAGCCATGCAAGACATTTTAGAAAAACTCGAACAAAAACGCGCCGCAGCCCGATTGGGCGGCGGACAAAAGCGCATTGACGCTCAACACGGCAAAGGCAAGCTCACGGCGCGTGAGCGGCTGGAGCTGCTGCTGGACGAAGGCACGTTTGAAGAGTGGGACATGTTTGTCGAGCACCGCTGCACCGACTTTGGCATGGCCGACAACCGCCCGCCGGGTGACGGTGTGGTCACGGGCTACGGCATGATCAATGGCCGCCTGGTGTTTGTCTTTAGCCAGGACTTCACGGTGTTTGGCGGCGCATTGAGTGAGGCGCATGCTGAAAAAATCTGCAAGGTGATGGACCAGGCCATGAAGGTCGGTGCGCCGGTGATTGGCCTGAACGATTCAGGCGGTGCGCGCATTCAGGAAGGCGTGGCGTCGCTCGGTGGCTATGCCGATATTTTTCAAAAGAACATGCTGGCGAGCGGCGTGATTCCGCAAATCAGCATGGTGATGGGGCCCTGCGCAGGCGGCGCGGTGTACAGCCCGGCCATTACCGACTTTATCTTCATGGTCAAGGACTCGTCCTACATGTTTGTGACGGGTCCCGAAGTAGTGAAGACCGTGACGCATGAAAGCGTGACCGCCGAAGAGCTGGGTGGCGCGATAACCCACACCACCAAAAGCGGTGTGGCTGATCTGGCGTTTGAAAACGATGTGGAAGCGCTGCTGATGCTGCGCCGCCTGTACAACTACCTGCCGCTGAACAACCGCGAAAAGGCACCCATTCGCCCCAGTGCCGACCCGGCCTCGCGCATGGACATGAGCCTGGACACGCTGGTGCCCGAAAACCCGAACAAGCCCTACGACATGAAGGAGCTGATTGCCAAGACGGTGGACGATGGCGACTTTTTTGAGATTCAGCCCGAGTACGCGAAAAACATCATCATCGGTTTTGCGCGGATGGAAGGCCAGACCATTGGCATCGTTGCCAACCAGCCGCTGGTGCTGGCGGGTTGCCTGGACATCAAGTCGTCCATTAAAGCGGCGCGGTTTGTGCGGTTTTGTGATGCGTTCAACATCCCTGTCATCACGTTTGTCGATGTGCCGGGCTTTATGCCGGGCACGAGTCAAGAGTACGGCGGCATCATCAAGCACGGCGCAAAACTTCTTTATGCCTACGCTGAATGCACGGTGCCGAAAATCACGGTCATCACGCGTAAGGCTTATGGTGGTGCCTATGATGTGATGGCGTCCAAACACTTGCGTGGAGACGTCAACTTTGCCTGGCCAAATGCCGAGATTGCGGTGATGGGCGCCAAGGGTGCGGTAGAAGTTATCTTCCGTGAGGACAAGGGTGACCCGGCCAAACTCGCCGCGCGTGAAGCTGAGTACAAAGCCCAGTTTGCAAACCCGTTCATTGCGGGTGCTCGGGGCTTTATTGACGATGTGATCCTGCCGCATGAGACGCGCAAACGTATTTGCCGGTCACTGGTGATGCTGCGGGACAAGAAGCTTGAGAACCCTTGGCGTAAACATGGGAATATTCCGCTGTGATTGCTCCTGACGTTAGCTTGCGCCTTATGTGGGGGAGCGGGCTGCCGACGCGTTTTGCTTCGTGTCCCCCGGCGTTCCGCCTCCTCCTTGACCTACGCAAAGCGCGTCGGCAGCCCACTCTGTTGACGACTGTTTCTTATTCCAAATGCAAGACCTCCTTTCTAGCAACGGGCATGGCGTGTCTGCCGAAGCGAAGTCAAGGAGGAGCCCGAAGGGCGGGGGACATGAGCGTAGGCAGATACGCCGTGGCCGTTGCGAGTTAAGAAAAATACCACGTCGCAAGAACCTGAATAAATATCGACCGAAAGTAAAAGATGTTCACAAAAATCCTGATCGCCAACCGAGGCGAAATCGCCTGCCGGGTCATCCTCACGGCCCGCAAGATGGGCATCGAAACCGTTGCAGTTTACTCAGACGCTGACAAGGACGCGCGCCACGTTGAGCTGGCCGACGAAGCCGTCAACATTGGCCCCGCGCCCAGCCGCGACAGCTACCTTCAGGCTGAAAAAATCATTGCCGCCTGTAAACAGACGGGCGCGCAGGCGGTGCATCCTGGTTACGGCTTTCTGAGTGAGAACGCTGGCTTTGCCAAACGGGTTGAAGAAGAGGGCATCATCTTCATTGGCCCCAAGCATTACTCCATCGCCGCGATGGGCGACAAGATTGAATCTAAAAAGCTGGCAGGTGCGGCGGGCGTCAACTGCATTCCGGGTGTCAACGACGCGATTGAAACGGCCGAGAAAGCTGTGGAAATTGCCAAGGGTATTGGCTACCCGGTGATGATCAAGGCCAGTGCAGGCGGCGGTGGCAAGGGCCTGCGGGTTGCATTTAACGACAAAGAGGCGTTTGAAGGTTTTACCTCTTGCCGCAATGAAGCCAAAAACAGCTTTGGCGATGACCGTGTGTTCATTGAAAAGTTTGTTGAAGAGCCGCGCCACATTGAAATCCAGTTGATGGGCGACAGCCATGGCAATGTGATTTACTTGAACGAGCGCGAATGCTCCATCCAGCGCCGCCACCAGAAGGTGATTGAGGAAGCGCCGTCGCCGTTTATCAGCGATGCGACCCGCAAAGCCATGGGCGAACAGGCCGTGCAATTGGCCAAAGCCGTGAAGTACCAGAGCGCGGGCACTGTTGAATTTGTGGTCGGCAAGGACCAGAGCTTTTACTTTCTGGAAATGAACACCCGCTTGCAGGTGGAGCACCCGGTGACTGAATGCATCACCGGGCTTGACCTGGTCGAGCTGATGATTCGCGTGGCGGCGGGTGAGAAGCTGCCGCTTGAACAAAAAGACGTGCAGCGTAGTGGTTGGGCAATGGAATGCCGAATCAATGCCGAAGACCCGTTTCGCAACTTTTTGCCGTCAACAGGCCGCCTGGTGCGCTTTCAGCCGCCCAAGGAAACCATGTTTGCAGCCGACACAGCGCAGCTCCAGGGCGTGCGTGTGGACACCGGTGTGCAGGATGGTGGCGAAATCCCGATGTTTTATGACTCCATGATTGCCAAGCTCATCGTGCACGGTACAGATCGGCTGGACGCGATTGCCAAAATGCGAGAGGCGCTCAATGGCTTTGTGATTCGCGGCATCTCCAGCAACATTCCATTTCAGGCAGCACTCCTGGCTTCTCCGAAGTTTGTCGCGGGTGACTTCAACACCGGCTTTATTGCCGAGAACTACAGCCAAGGTTTTCATGCCGAAGACGTGCCGCACGCCGACCCGGACTTTCTGGTGGCGCTGGCGGCTTATGTCAACCGCCGCATGTTGGGTCGAGCCGCAGGTATCAGCGGGCAGTTGCCTTGCCACGGCGTTGCTGTGGGCGAGAAATTTGTGGTGATTCAGCTCGGCGCGGACGGCAAAAACACCCAAAAGAGTGTTTTGGTCGTTGATTTTGAAGCAAAATCGGGCTCCAGCCGAATAGATACGGGCGAAAGCAGCTATGAAATATGTAGCAATTGGCATCTGGGTGGTGCGCGTATTCGCGGCACAGTCAACGGCAAGCCGTTCATGGCGCAGGTCGAGCGCGGCGTGGGCAAGAACCCTTTGGCCATTCGCATCAACCACAACGGCACACGGCTTGATGCGCTGGTCTTGAGCCCGCGTGCCGCTGCCCTGCATGCCCTGATGCCGTACAAGGCGCCGCCCGACATGAGCCGCTATGTGCTGTCGCCCATGCCCGGCCTGCTGGTGGATGTGGCGGTTCAGGTCGGCCAAAAAGTACAGGCCGGCGAGCGTGTGGCCGTGATTGAAGCCATGAAGATGGAGAACGTGCTGTTTGCCGTAGCCGATGGCGTGGTGGGCAAGGTGCTGGCGGCCAAGGGCGAATCACTGACGGTGGACCAGCCGATTGTGGAGTTCGCATGACCGCCGCTGGCCTACGCCCCTTCAAAGTGCTGGGCATCCAGCAAATCGCCATCGGCGCGCCCAGCAAGGACCGCTTGCGCACGCTCTGGGTGGACATGCTGGGGCTGGAAGTCACCGGCAACTTCGTCAGCGAGCGTGAAAATGTTGACGAAGACATTTGTGCCATCGGCAGCGGGCCCTTCAAGGTCGAAGTTGATTTGATGCAGCCCCTTAGCATGGACAAAAAACCAGCTGTCCACACCACGCCGCTGAACCACGTTGGCTTGTGGATAGACGACCTGCCCAAGGCTGTTGAATGGCTGACGGCGCAAGGCGTCCGTTTTGCGCCCGGCGGCATCCGCAAGGGGGCGGCGGGCTATGACATCTGCTTTATGCACCCCAAGGCGAATGACGAATTTCCGATAGCCGGGGAGGGCGTGCTGATTGAATTGGTGCAGGCACCGCCTGAAGTGATCGACGCGCTGGGCGCATGACCTCGCCTTTTTTAGCGGGTCTGGCCCTGAGCGGTTCATTGATCATCGCCATCGGCGCGCAAAACGTCCATGTTCTCAGGCAAGGCATTCAGCGTGAACAGGTCGCGCTGGTGGTGTTGACCTGCGCACTGATAGACGCGGCTTTGATGGCCCTGGGCGTTTTTGGGGTGTCTGGTGTGGCGCGGCTGCATCCTGCGGTGTTGACCTGGGTCACCTGGCTGGGGGCTGCCTTTTTAGTTGGCTATGGCCTCATGGCCACTTGGCGAGCTTATAAGCCAGGCGTTTTACAGGTGGCCGGTGGGCCGGTTGCGCACAATGGCTGGGTGGTTGTGTTGGGTCAAACGCTGGCGGTGTCGCTTCTCAACCCGCATGTGTATCTGGACACCGTGTTTCTGGTGGGGCTGGTGGGCTCGCAATACCCGCTGAATGACAGGCTGCTGTTCTGGGCAGGCGCGTCTGGCATGAGCCTGGCCTGGTTTGCCTTGATTGGCTTTGGTGCACGCTGGCTGGCGCCTTGGTTTGCCAAGCCGCTGGCCTGGCGGCTACTCGACGGCTTGTTGGCCCTGACGATGTTTTACCTGGCCTGGGGTTTACTGGCCTCGCTGCGCACGTGAGCGGGAGAGTGCTGCATCAATGACGGACTGCTTTTTAGTGCTTTCAGTGCTGTTTTGAGCCGTTTTCGAGGGTGTTTTTGGGCTTTTGACCAATGATTCCGGGCGTAGAAAGCTATGAAAATTATAGCGTTCCAGCGCCTGATCAGCCTGCACCTGTGACCATGCCGCCCAGCCTGTCAGCTCGCCTGTGACGTTCTCCAGGCTGATGCAGTCCACCGGGCATACCGCAATGCACAGCTCGCAACCCGTGCAGTGCGACTCGATCACGGTATGCATCATCTTGTTGCTGCCCAGAATCGCGTCTGTCGGGCATACCGGAAGGCACAGCGTGCAGCCAATGCACCAGGTTTCATCGATTACTGCGACAGATCGGGGCGATTGCAGCCCGTTGGCGGGGTTCAGGGGCAGGGCGGGTTGGCCTGTGATGGCGGCCAGTCTGGCAACGCCCTCAGCGCCGCCGGGTGGGCACTGGTTAATGGGCGCTGCACCTTCGGCAATTGCCTCAGCATATGCCGCGCAATCGGGGTAGCCGCAGCGGGTGCATTGGGTTTGCGGCAGCGCCGCATGGATGCGGCGAGCCAGCAGTTGAACGTCAGGGTGGGTCACCCCGCCATTGTCTCTGCTTATTTGCTGCGAGCCGCTTTGACAGGCGCGCGTTTTGCTGCTGGTTTTGCGGCGGTTTGCATTGCCACTTTCACAGCTGGTTTGGCAGGGCGTTTGGCGGCAGGCTTTACGGCATCAGAAATCGCTACTTTTTCAGGAGCTGGTTGCGGGCGTATTGATTGGGTTACAGGCCTATTCGATGGCTTATTTGACTCGGCAATAAAGGCTTTGACGGCTGGGTAGACCAGTTCGCGCCAGCGCTTGCCGCTGAAAATGCCGTAATGACCCGCGCCTTTGGCTTCAAAGTGCTGCTTGTGACCTGCTGGCACACCGGTACACATCTCAAGTGCTGCTTCGGTCTGGCCAGAGCCAGAAATATCGTCCAGCTCGCCTTCAACTGTCATCACGCGGGTGGTTTTGATGGCGCCCGGGTTGACGCGCTCCAGCATACCGTCAACCGACTTCACATCCCATGTGCCATTGACAAGCTTGTATTTTTGAAACACAACATCAATGGTTTCCAGGTAGTAGTCAGCGTCCATGTCCAGCACGGCGTTATATTCATCGTAAAACTTGACATGCGCTTCTGCGCTTGCGTCATCGCCTTTGATCAGGTCTTTGAAGTAGTCAAAATGGCTGTTGGCATGGCGGTTCGGGTTCATCGCCACGAATCCTGTGTGCTGTAAAAAGCCGGGGTACACGCGTCTGCCCACGCCAGGAAAGTTGCTGGGCACTTTGTAGATCACATTGTTTTCAAACCATGAAAACGGCTTTTTCTCGGCCAGATTGTTAACAGCCGTAGGCGACTTGCGCGCATCAATTGGCCCGCCCATCATGGTCATCGACAGCGGGGTGGTCTCGCCGCGACCAGCCATCAATGAAATAGCGGCAAACACCGGCACAGTGGGCTGGCAGACACTGATAACGTGGCAATTGCCGTACTTGCCTTGCAGGTGGCGAATGAACTCCTGGACGTAGTTCACATAGTCGTCGAGGTGAAATTCACCGTCTGACAGCGGCACCAAACGCGCGTTTTTCCAGTCGGTGATATAGACCTCGTGGTCTTTGAGCATGGTTTTGACCGTGTCACGCAGCAGCGTGGCGTAGTGGCCTGACAGCGGCGCGACGATCAACACGGCAGGCTGGTTTTTCAGGTGGCTCAGCGTTGGAATGTCGTCTGTGAAGCGCTTGAAGCGCACCAGGTCGCAAAACGGCTTGCTGATTTCAGTGCGCTCGTGAATGGCAAGTTCAACATTGCCGTCGTTGACGGTCTTGATATCAAAAGCTGGTTTTTCATAGTCCTTGCCAAGCCGGTAAATCAGGCTGTAGCCAGCAGCCACGCGCTGTGCAAACGGGTTTTGCGCTATGGGAGACGCGCTGTTGCTGTACAACTTGGCAGCGGCCTGCGCAAAGTCAACAAAAGGCTCCATCAGGGTACGCTGGTTTTCGTAAACTTGGTAAAGCATGGGGTCAAACCTTTGTGAAAAGCAAAAAATGGTGCAGTGCAACAATATAACAGGCGTTGGCCTTGCATGTTGGAGAGCCACCACCATTATTAGTGGCACTCGTCAACAAACTGAAGGCAATCTTGATGGCCAAACCTGATCTTGCAGCGCTAGAGCGCATTGCGTCACTCAAAAAGTCTGACCGTATGCCGGTCTTGTTTTTGGGTCACGGCAGCCCCATGAACGCCTTGCCCGGCAACCACTACTTCAACAGCTGGCAAACCCTTGGCGCTGAGTTTGGTTTAAAAATGGCCCGGCCACAACTGATTTTGTGTATTTCGGCGCATTGGCTGACAGATGGCTGGCAACTCACAGCCATGGCGCAGCCCAAAACCATTCATGACTTTGGCGGCTTCCCGCAAGAACTGTTTGACCAGCAATACCCAGCGCCGGGGGACATAGCAGCGGCCAAAGGTATCGCTCAAGTGGTCAGGCAGCGCGGCTCTATGCCACTGGGTCTGGACGACAGTTGGGGGCTGGACCACGGCACCTGGGGTGTTTTAAAACCGATGTTTCCGCAAGCCGACATCCCCGTCATTCAGCTCAGCATGGACTATTCAAGAGCACCCGAAGAGCACTATGCTTTGGCCCAGCAGCTCAAAACCCTGCGTGAACGGGGTGTGCTGATCGTCGGCAGCGGCAACATCGTGCATAACCTGCAGCAAATGCAACGAGGGGCAAGCGCAAGCCAAGCCTACGACTGGGCGCTGGAGTTTGACCAGACCACCGCTGGCCACATCCAGCAAGGCAACTTGAAAGCACTGCAAAACTTTTTGAAGCTTGGCAGCCTGGCCAAAATGGCGCACCCCACGCATGAGCACTACTTGCCGCTGCTGTACGCCGCCGGGGCTGCTGACAGCGGCGAGCCCATGCGGTTTTTTAACACCAGCTACCAGGGCGGCTCGATTGCGATGCGGTCGGTGGTGTGGGGTTGATTAGTCCCCCAGCACCACACCTTCGCGCCTGGGGTCAGCGCCGCCAAAAAAGCCGTTTGGCGTTTTCTGAATCGCCTGCAGGCCACTGGTCATGTTCTGCTCGCGCACTTCCGCGCCGCGTGCTCTGAGCGCCTCAACTGTTGCGGGTGCAAAGCGTTTTTCTTCCAGCAGGCTCGGGCCGTTCAATGAGCCGAAGTTGGGCAGGTCAATCGCCTGCTGGGCGTTCAGGCCCCAGTTCAGCGTGCCGTACAGCACCTTGGCGGTGTAGTGAATGATCAATGCGCCGCCGGGGCTGCCGCCGCTCATCACGACTTTGTTGGTGGCTTTGTCAAACACCAGCGTTGGCGCCATGGATGAGCGTGGGCGTTTGCCGGGCTGCACGCGGTTGGCAACCGGTTTGCCTCCAGCATCAGCGGGCGCAAAGCTGAAGTCGGTCAGCTCGTTGTTGAGCAAAAAACCGCCCGCTTTGCCTGTCCCGCCGTCGGTCAACTGGCGCGCACCAAAGGCGTCCTCAATCGTGGTGGTCATGGCAATGGCGTTGCCAAAGCCGTCAATGATGCTGATGTGCGACGTGCCGTATTCGGGTTGGTCGGGCATGGGGGCGTAGGCGGTTTTGATGGGGCCGGGTACGCCGGGTTTGGCTGTTTTCATGCTCTGCCCACCGGGTTGCTGGGCGATCAGCTTGGCGCGTTCAGCCAGGTAAGCGGGGGCCAACAGGCTCATCCAGTTGCCGCCAGGTGCGGCGACAAAATCCGGATCGCCCAGATACTGGCCACGGTCAGCAAAGGCCAAGCGTGACGCCTCGGTGTACAGGTGCAGCCAGTCGGCCGATGGCGTTTGGCCAGAACCCACGGCGCTACCGGGCACGCCGCTCATGCCAGCGACGGGCGGCATAGTCGCAGCATTGGTATTGGCCAAAATCCCCAAAATTTGCCCGACAGCAATCGCGCCCGAACTCGGAGGCGGCATACCGCAAATTTTGTAGGCACTGTGGGCGGCGTAGTAGTCACTGCAAATCGGCTCACGCTTTTTAACCTGGTAACCAGCCAGGTCGCTCATGCTGAGTTTGCCGGGGTTGGTCGGGTGGCTTTGTACTTTTTTGACCATCGCCTGGGCCACACTGCCTTCATGCATGGCGCTGGAACCCTTGGCTGCGATTTGCCGCAGTACATCGGCCAGGGCCGGGTTCTTTAGCAGTTCGCCGGCTTCAAGTGCCGAACCACCGGGCTTGTAATAAAACGCGGCTGCGGCTGGGTCTTTTTTCAAGTGCACTTCGCTTTTCAGCAGCGTGGCCAGGCGGGCGCTGACTTTAAAACCGTTCTCGGCCAGCGTGATGGCGGGTACAAACAGTTGCGCCCACGGCAGCTTGCCGTATTGTTTGTGCGCAGCTTCCAGCATTTTGACCGTGCCAGGCACGCCTACCGAGCGGCCGCCAACCACGCCGTCATAAAACGCCATCGGTTTGCCGTCAGCGCCGATGAACAGTTTTTCATCCACGCCAGCCGGTGCGGTTTCGCGGCCATCAAAAGCCTCAACCTTGTTGCCTGTTGAATGCAGCATAAAAGCACCGCCGCCAATACCGCTGGACTGCGGCTCTACCAGTGTCAGCACCATTTGCACAGCAACAGCCGCGTCAATCGCCGAGCCGCCAGCGCGCAGCACCTGCAAGCCCGCGTCTGTGGCCAGCGGGTTGGCCGCAGCTACCGCGTATTTGGTGGTGGCCCAACCCGGTTTGGGGTTGTAGCCAGACGAGCCTTCTGGCTGGGCTGGCGCGGTGTACACAAAGGGTGCTGGGGCGGTAGCGCAAGCCGCGAGCAGTGAGGCCAGGGCAACTGAAGTTAAAAGGCGTTTCATGGAAAGTTCCCAAAAATCAAACAAAACGCCATATTACGCCTGCTTTGCGCCGCAAATTGCAGGGTTTGTTCCAGCGCGCGTCATCGCCGTTTCGCACCGCCTGCGTCGTTCTGCCGGGTGATGTCACAAAACGCGGCCGATTTTGTCTAAATACATGAGCAGCCTCATTTGCGTCAGGCATTTGGTGCGCTTGATCTTTTCAATCCATTTCAAAGGAGTTCATCATGTCCGTTTCAATCCACAGGTCTGCGTCGGTGCTGGCTGGTTCTGTCGTCTCAACCGCGTTGCTGATGCTCGTGCCGACTGCTGAAGCGCAAACCAGCGCTGCGCCAGACAAAGCGCTGGACGCGGGTGTCCCGGTCGTCGTGATTGTCAAAGTTCCCAAGCCTTGGTACGCCCCCAAAAGCGTCGTGACGGGCAAGATGCGTGACACCATCCCCGAATACGCGCGCTTGAACGGGCTGGTTTTCAAGGCGTTTTCTTTTGAGCGCCAAAGCAGTGACTACGGCGGCGTGTATTACTGGCGTGACGCGGCCAATGCGCAAGCCTGGTTTACCCCGGCCTGGTTTGAGCGGGTTAAAAAGGAGCGGGGCGCTGATGCGCAGGTGCGTTACTTCGATGCGCCTTTGTCGATTGACAATACCCCGGGCGGCACGCCTGCCAACACCGACAGCACAGCCATTGTCACGCTGGTTGACATACCCACGCCAGCCGGCGTGACGCGCGAACGCTTGAACGCCGAGTTTGTGGCGGCGGTGCCGGTGTACCAAAAAATCCCTGGCCTGCTGCGCAAGCATTTCACCGTGACCAGCAACAGTTTTGGTGGCGTTTATGTGTGGAAGGACGAGACAAGCGCTAAAAACTGGTTCAACACCGCGTGGCAGGAGCGGGTGCGCAAGAACTACGGGCAGGACGCAAAAATTGAATGGTTTGACACGCCCATCTTGCTGCCCACAAAAACGCTGCCAACACGGTGCGCGCCGGTGCTATGGTGGTGACCGCACCATGAAAATCACCGATCCAGGCCTTGATACCGTCACTGCCGCCACGCAGGGCCAACTGTTGGCCATTGACAGCTTGCTGTTGTCGATTCAGCCGGGCGTGTTCAATTTGTCGCTGCGGATGCTGGGCAACCGTGACGACGCGGCGGATGCAACGCAGGAAATTTTGCTCAAAGTCATCACCCATCTGGGCAGCTTTGAAAGCCGCTCAGCCTTCACGACCTGGGTGTTTCAAATCGCACGCAATCACCTGCTGACCGCCATCACAAGGGCCAAGGAAAACCCGGAAGTGTCGCTCGATGCCATGGCTGAGCGCTTGCAGGCCGGGCTTGATTTTGGGGCGGCGCAGAATAGCTTTCATGCGCAGCCGGGTTCTTTGAGCCCTGAAGACAAGGTTGCCGCCCGACAAGTGGCACTGGGCTGCACCCAAAACATGCTGATGGCGCTGGACCGTGAGCAGCGGCTGATTTACGTGCTGGACACGGTGTTTGGACTGCCATCCAAACAAGCCGCCGAGGTGCTGGGCATCTCGCCCGAAGCCTTTCGCCAGCGGCTGGGGCGTTCGCGTGCGCGGCTCGAAAACTTCACCAGCAACACCTGCGGTTGGGTCAACCCCGATGCTGCTTGCACCTGCGCGCGGCAAATGCCTGTCTTGAGGCACCTGCGCGCGTCAGGCGCTGCGTCTGCACCTTCAGTGGTGGCGATTCACCGCAGCGAGATGCTGGAAGCAGAAAAAAACTTTGATGCGTTTGTGCGCCTGTGCGATACGGCTGCACTGTTCAGGGCGCATCCGCACTACCAGGTGCCTGCAGCCTTGCACGGAGCCATCCGTGCTGTGCTCAGCGTTGAAGGTTTCTGGAGCAACCCCAGGCCCATGCAGTGAACAGGGCCGGCATGACTCAAGCTCAAACCTTCATATTCAAGGCGGCAGATGGCACGCCTTTGGCCGGCGCTCTTTTTGAGCCAAGCGGCCAGCCACTGTCAGCGGTTTTGATAGCCGGTGCGCTGGGTGTTCACCAAAGCTTTTACACCTCCTTCGCCAGCTGGCTGGCGCGCCGTGGCCATCTGGTCATGAGCTTTGACGTGCGCGGCATGGGCGCGTCACGCCAGCCGAAGTATCGCCATTCTCTCAAGGGGCTGGACATTGACATGCTGGGCTGGGCTCGCCTCGACTTTGCAGCGGCGGTGCAGCATGTGGCCCTACTAAACGGTGGTGCGCAGATTGCGGTGGTAGGACACAGCCTGGGCATGCACCATGCGGCCATGACAGACGCTGCCACGCAGGCCTGCATCAACCGGGTGGTTTCAGTGGCGGCCGGCTCCGGCTACTGGAAAGACTGGGTACCACGCGCGCGCAGGGCTGCGCCATTGATGCTGCACCTGGCCGGGCCTTTGCTCACGCCGCTGCTGGGCTACTTTCCGGGCAAGCGCCTGGGCCTCGTCGGCGACTTGCCGGCGCCTGTGATGCGGCAATGGTCACGTTGGTGCAAGCACCCAGAGTTTGCCTGGGGCGCCGAGCCAGACAAGGTCTTGCCCAGCCTGCAGTCAGCCCGCTTTGCTATCACGGCTTTCAGCTTCAGCGATGACGAGGCCATCCCCCTGGCATGTACGCAAAAGCTGCTGGCGGTTTTGCCAAACGCACCGTCTCAGTTTCGCGTGATGTCGCCAAGGGATGCTGGCCTTGCGACGATAGGGCACGTGGGTGCGTTCAGACGCGGCGCAGAGCCGGTGCTGTGGCCGATGATGGAAGCGTCATTGCTTGGCTGATCCGTCAAATGGAGCCTGTGCAGTGTGAATATCAGCCCAACACATCCAAAACGAGCCGATTTCAGGTATATAAAATGGTTCTAGATCAATAAATACGGGCGTTAGCAGCTACTGAATAAATAGCACTTGACAAGCTGCACAGGTCACTTTTTAAAGCCCACATCGCCAAACCAGCTGGTCACGTGGTCGTCGGTGTTGTCGGTGTCATTGCCAACGGAAATTCCCAAAATAGCGGGTGCATCAAAACCAAAGGCTTCTTTAAAGTCAGCTGCAACGTCGCGCGATTCCGGCCGCCATTGGCCAACAGCCGACGGCCCGCTTTGCAGCACGATTTTGCGCAACTGCCGGGTAAAGGGACTCCGTGCGGTATAGCCCACCCGGTGCTTGTTGTCCCAGACATAAATCAATGCTGCGGTAGGCACGTCAACGCCCGAGATGCTGCGGGCCAGCTTGATTTTGGTACGGTCAGTAAAGGAAAGTGACTCGAGAGGTACATCAAAAAAAACGTACAGCCGCGCTGAATGGTCGTCATGCAGTTTGTCGTCCATGTCAGCTTTTTCAAGAACGCGGTCCACCTTCCATCGCCATTGCAGTGTGGTGCTGGTTTGTGTGCCCAGCAGCGCCACGGGCACAGCCATGGCGCCAGCGCTGTTGCTGGAGTTCACCTTCAATACAGTTTTGCCTTCATCCAGAACCAGCGCAAACTGGTTCGGCTTGACGTTCGGGTAAGCGACCACGCGAAATTCTTTGGGCATGGCCTGGCCAGGCGCGAGTTTTGAAAAAACATCTTGCGCCAACGCAGGCCGCACCAGCGCCAGAAGCAAAGCGGTGGTAGTGACCCAGTTCGTCAGCAAACGCAGCCTGAATCGTGATGGGTTTTGTGGCGGATATTTGTTTTCATGTCGCGTCTGAAGCTGTCGTTTCTCGAGATCTTACGCGAGCAGACACAATAGGGTTTTATCCAAGAAAGAACCCATGACCAACGCCATCTACACCACCTCCATTCCCGTCTTCAAACAAATGCTGGGCGGCCTGAAAGAGGTTTTGCGCAAAGCCGAAGCCCACGCCACTGACAAAAAGATTGACCCCAACGCACTGCTGCAAGCGCGTCTGTTCCCCGACATGTTCAACCTGCTGCGCCAGGTGCAGGTGGCCAGCGACTTTGCCAAAAGCGTTTCAGCCCGCCTGGCGGGTGTCGATGTGCCCAAGATGGATGACAACGAACAAACTTTTGCTGACTTGCAAAACCGCATCGACACCGTGCTGGCGTTTATCAGCGGGCTGGACGCCGCCAAGTTTGACGAAGCCGCCACACGCGAGATCATCACCCAGGCTGGCACCCCCAAAGAAAAGCGTTTTACAGGCCAGTCATACCTGCTGAACTACGGTTTGCCGCACTTTTTCTTTCACACCACCACCGCCTATTCAATTTTGCGGCACAACGGTGTGGAAGTCGGTAAAAAAGACTATATTGGCACGTATTGAGGCATGAAATACGGCTCTAAGTCAATGAATACGGGCGCAAGCAGCTACTGATAATGTAGCGATCAAATCTGTCGTTGTTGCCTTGTAGGCCTGTGCTGACATGACATCGGGCGTTGAAAATCGGGCAAGCAGTGTTAAAACTGTGTGCATGATAGAACTTGAACGCAAAGGAACGCCATGAACAACACATCAGCCGACGCCAGCGCTGACTGGTACGCGCAACTCATCAGGCCTTCGTTTGCGCCGCCTGCTGAATGGTTTGGCCCGGTATGGGGCGTGTTGTACATCATCATTGCCATCAGTTTTGGCTATGTGGTGTTCAAAACGCTGAAGAAGCAATTGCCGTTTCGGGTCTTGTTGCCATTTATTCTGAACCTGTTTTTTAACCTGATTTTTACGACGATTCAGTTTGGACTCAAAAATAACCTGCTCGCATCGATCGACATCCTGTTGATATGGGGCACCCTGATGTGGGCCTTGCTGGCCATCTGGCCGCGCCACCGCTGGGTTGCGCTGGTCAATGTCCCTTACCTGCTCTGGGCGTCTTTTGCGACTGTTTTGCAATTGACCATCACCTGGCTAAACCGTTAAATTGATTGGCAGGCGGGGCAACTAAACTACAGTTTTATTCACCTCGCCAGCCAGTCATATGCCCCTACAAGTCCTCGAAGCCCAAACCGGCGAGATTCCCGTCGCCACCATCCTCATCATGCACGGCCTGGGCGCGGATGGGCGCGACTTTGTGCCCATAGCCCAACAGATGGATTTGTCCAGCGTGGGCCCGGTGCGGTATTTGTTTCCGAACGCCCCGACCATTCCGGTCACCATCAACGGCGGCTACGTGATGCCTGCCTGGTATGACATTTTGGTGGCGGACCTGGTCAAACGTGAAGACGAAGCCGGTTTGCGTCAGTCCCAGGGGCAGATTGAAGAGATCATTGCCAACGAAAAAGCGCGTGGCATACCCGCCAACCGGATCGTGGTGGCGGGCTTTTCACAGGGCTGTGCCATGTCGCTGATGGTCGGGTTGCGTCATGCTGAAACATTGGCTGGGATCGTGGGCATGTCGGGCTATTTGCCGCTTGCAGCAACTACGGCTGGTGAGCACACGGCAGCGAGTCTGAAAACGCCAATATTCCTGGCGCATGGCACGCACGACGGTGTGGTGGCGCTACCGCGCGCGACCGCTTCGCGCGATGCACTGACGGCCATGGGCTATGCGGTTGAGTGGCACGAATATGCCATGGAGCATTCCGTCTGCCCGCAAGAGGTCATGGACCTGGAAGCCTTTTTAAAGCGCGTTTTAGCCTGATTTTTAGCATTAAAACAGGCTTGAGACCAATGAATACGGGCGTGAGCAGCTACTGAATAAATAGCTTGGCTTCAGCGTTTTTGAAGCGGTGCAGGCTCTGTACTTTCGTAGCCAGCAGGCAACAGATTGTCTTTGGCCAGATTCGCGAGCTCGTTGTCCCGAATGGCGAACAGGCGCTCCAGGTCCAGTGCGGTATCGTCTACCGGGGCGGCTGGCATCTCGATAAGTGATGGCAGGGGCTCAACTGGATCCAGCAAAGGTTGTGCTGCCAAAGCCGCAGCAACAGAAAGTTCGGGCACCACGGGAGCCGCTACGACGGGTGCCAGCACGGGTGCAGCAGGTGGCTCCACTGTTTTTGCGGGCATGGGAACAATGTCAAATTGGTCAAAAGGCTTGGCCTCTGTGGCCTGCCAGAACTCGGGACCAGGCAGATCTGTGAGGGGGCAGCTGCCTGCAACTTCAAGCTGCCAGGCAATGCCTTGTAACCACGTGCCTGCTTTGGGTTCAAATTGAACAATGTCTGTCAGCAGGGCTTTTTGAAAAGCAAAGGCATATTGCATCAAACGTTCGTCCCAGTGTTTGACCACCAGCCGCACATAAATGCCTTGACCGCGTGTGCGGCTGTTCATGACCTGTATCTGGCATTGCACCAAACCCGGTGGCATGCCGTTTTTGCGCAGCAGGTCACGCAACAGCACTTGTACCAGCTGGCCGCGCGTTGCTGTTTCCGAGCCATCATGCAATATGGAATGCTGCGAATTGCGGCTGCTTGGCAAGGAGCTGTGCGCTGCCGCGGTTTTGTCACGGCCCAGAAAACCGGACAATTTTTTAAGTAATGAGGGACTTGCAGAATTAAAAATCAGCAAACACCCAAACTCGCTTAGCGCTTAAATTTTAAGCACTTTTAGCTTGGCTTGGCACTGGCTCAGGGTTAGCGCATCAATTCCCCCTCGCTTCTCG
>JBILXX010000135.1:0-6026 GCA_044378095.1 Polaromonas sp. | reverse complement strand
ATCGGGTTGATCAGCTTGACCGTGATCGACACGTTGTCCCCTGGCATCACCATCTCTTTGCCTTCTGGCAACTCGATCGCACCAGTCACGTCCGTTGTGCGGAAGTAAAACTGGGGGCGGTAGTTGTTGAAAAACGGGGTGTGGCGGCCGCCCTCGTCTTTGGACAGGACATAGATCTCGCCCGTGAAGTGGGTATGCGGCTTGATGGAGCCTGGCTTGCACAGCACTTGGCCGCGCTGGACGTCTTCGCGCTTGGTGCCGCGCAGCAAGATGCCGACGTTGTCGCCAGCTTGCCCTTGATCCAGCAACTTGCGGAACATCTCGACGCCGGTGCAAATGGTCTTTTGGGTATCTGCAATGCCGACGATCTCGATTTCTTCGCCCACTTTGATGATGCCGCGCTCGATACGACCAGTAACAACCGTGCCGCGGCCAGAGATGGAGAACACGTCTTCGACGGGCATCAGGAAGGCGCCGTCAACGGCACGCTCTGGCAGGGGGATGTAGGTGTCCAGTGCTTCTGCCAGCTTCATGATGGCTTCTTCGCCCAGGGGGCCTTTGTCGCCTTCCATGGCCAGCTTGGCTGAACCGTGGATGATGGGGGTGGCGTCGCCCGGGAAGTCGTACTTGTCCAGGAGTTCGCGAACTTCAATTTCAACGAGTTCGAGCAGTTCTGCGTCGTCGACCATGTCGCATTTGTTCAAAAACACGATGATGTAAGGAACGCCAACCTGGCGGGCCAGCAAAATGTGCTCGCGTGTCTGGGGCATCGGGCCGTCTGCGGCTGAACACACCAAAATGGCGCCGTCCATCTGGGCTGCGCCGGTGATCATGTTTTTAACGTAGTCGGCGTGGCCTGGGCAATCTACGTGGGCGTAGTGGCGGTTGGCTGTTTCGTACTCGACGTGGGCGGTGTTGATGGTGATGCCGCGTGCTTTTTCTTCTGGGGCTGCGTCAATTTGGTCGTAGCCTTTGGCTTCGCCGCCAAACTTGGCCGCCAGAACAGTGGTGATTGCTGCGGTCAAGGTGGTCTTGCCGTGGTCGACGTGGCCGATCGTGCCGACGTTGACGTGCGGTTTGGTCCGCTCAAATTTGCCTTTTGCCATTTCAAATACTCCAATAAAAAGAACGTGCCCGTGACAGGTTTAATGTTTGCACTACGCTGCTTGATTTTTCACCACGGGCAGTGAAAGGCGCGTAATCGCAGACAGATTTTTTTACTTCGCGCGCGCCGCCATGATGGCTTCCGACACATTACGCGGGGCTTCCGAGTAATGCTTGAACTCCATCGTGTAAGTAGCGCGACCTTGCGACATCGAACGCAAAGTCGTTGAGTAGCCAAACATTTCAGACAACGGCACTTCTGCCTTGATGGCCTTGCCACCACCAACCATGTCTTCCATGCCTTGCACCATGCCGCGACGTGAGGACAAATCGCCCATCACGTTGCCGGCGTAGTCTTCAGGCGTTTCAACTTCAACTGCCATCATCGGCTCAAGAATCACTGGGCTGGCCTTGCGGCAGCCTTCCTTGAAGCCAAAAATCGCGGCCATCTTGAACGCCATCTCGTTTGAATCAACGTCATGGTACGAACCGAAATGCAGCGTGACTTTCACGTCAACGACCGGGTAACCAGCCAGCACGCCTGAAGTCACGGCTTCATGAATGCCTTTTTCGACAGCAGGAATGTACTCGCGTGGCACAGTTCCGCCCTTGATGGCGTCCACAAACTCAATGCCCTTGCCCATTTCGTTTGGCTCAATCTTGAGCACCACATGGCCGTACTGACCTTTACCGCCTGACTGACGCACGAATTTGCCTTCAGCATCTTCGATGGTCTTGCGAATGGTTTCGCGGTAAGCCACTTGCGGCTTGCCAACGTTGGCTTCCACGCCAAACTCGCGTTTCATGCGGTCAACAATAATTTCCAGATGCAGCTCGCCCATACCGGCGATCAGGGTCTGACCTGATTCTTCGTCGGTCTTGACGCGGAAAGATGGGTCTTCTTGCGCCAAACGCTGCAAGGCAATGCCCATTTTCTCCTGGTCAACCTTGGTTTTTGGTTCCACGGCCTGGGTAATCACAGGCTCTGGGAACACCATGCGCTCCAGCATGACGATGGCATCCGGGTCGCACAGGGTTTCGCCCGTGGTCACGTCTTTCAGGCCCACACAAGCAGCAATGTCACCAGCGCGGATTTCGCTGACCTCTTCACGGTTGTTGGCGTGCATTTGCACGATACGGCCGATACGCTCTTTCTTGCCCTTGATGGGGTTGAAGACGCTGTCACCCTTTTTCAGCACGCCTGAATACACGCGTACAAAGGTAAGCTGGCCCACAAACGGGTCGGTCATCAGCTTGAATGCGAGTGCAGAAAACTTCTCGCCGTCGTCAGCCTTGCGGGTGACAGGCAGTTCGTCTTCGTCCATGCCCTTGACGGGTGGAATGTCAATCGGTGACGGCATGAATTCAATCACTGCATCCAGCATGCGCTGAACGCCTTTGTTCTTGAAAGCAGAGCCGCAATACATCGGCTGGATTTCGCTGGCGATGGTGCGGGTACGGATGCCCAGCTTGATTTCAGCTTCCGTCAAATCACCTTCTTCCAGGTATTTGTTCATAAATTCTTCAGACGCTTCAGCTGCAGCTTCAACCATCTTCTCGCGCCATTCCTTGGCCAGCTCAACCAGCTCGGCCGGGATGTCGCTGTAGGTGAACAACATGCCTTGTGAGGCTTCGTCCCAAATGATCGCCTTCATTTTGAGCAAGTCCACCACGCCAGTGAAGTTTTCTTCAGCACCGATAGGGATCACCATCGGCACAGGGCTGGCTTTCAGGCGCAGTTTCATCTGGTCAACAACTTTGAAGAAGTTGGCGCCGGTGCGGTCCATCTTGTTGACAAAGGCCAGACGTGGCACTTTGTACTTGTTGGCCTGACGCCAGACGGTCTCAGACTGGGGCTGCACGCCGCCCACAGCACAGTACACCATGCACGCGCCGTCGAGCACACGCATTGAGCGCTCGACTTCAATCGTGAAGTCAACGTGGCCAGGGGTGTCAATGATGTTGATGCGGTGCTCAGGCAGGGATTTGTCCATGCCTTTCCAGAAGCAGGTGGTGGCAGCAGACGTGATCGTGATGCCGCGCTCCTGCTCTTGCTCCATCCAGTCCATGGTGGCAGCGCCGTCGTGAACTTCACCAATCTTGTGGTTCACACCGGTATAAAACAAAACACGTTCGGTGGTGGTCGTTTTGCCAGCATCGATGTGTGCAGAAATACCGATATTGCGGTAGTTTTCAATGGGGGTAGCGCGGGACATAGTTAACTTTCAGTTCGAATTGACGAACAAAACAAGAGAACAAAAACAGTAACAAACATACCTGAGGACATGCATTGTGTTTTAAACATGTGACCGAAATATGTTTGCCAGCCAAACCACAGCGGCTTGACTGGCAGTCTGAGCAGGCTCAGATTAGAAGCGGAAGTGGCTGAACGCCTTGTTCGCTTCTGCCATGCGGTGAACTTCATCACGCTTTTTCATGGCGCCGCCACGGCCTTCGGTGGCTTCCATCAGCTCATTGGCCAAACGGAGAGACATGGACTTTTCACCACGCTTTTTGGCGGCCTCTTTCAACCAGCGCATGGCCAAAGCCATGCGGCGGACAGGGCGAACCTCGACCGGCACCTGATAGTTGGCACCGCCTACGCGGCGGGACTTGACCTCAACCATGGGCTTGATGTTGCCGATGGCCATGTGGAAGGCCTCGAGCGGGTCTTTGCCAGGGTTCTTTTTCTCGATGAAATCGAGTGCGCCATAAATAATGCGCTCGGCGACGGCTTTTTTGCCGCCCTGCATGATCACGTTCATGAATTTGGCGAGATCGACATCACCAAATTTCGGATCTGGAAGAATTTCACGTTTAGGGACTTCGCGACGACGTGGCATGTTTTCACCTCTTTGCTTCAGTTGGCATTGCTTTGGGCAATACCGCGAGAGTTATCAAAACCCTCACTTACTCGACCCAAAATCGGGTCACTACGCTGGTTTTTCTGCGCCATGCAGAAAAGCAGCACCTTGTGTGTTTTTTGAAAAGCTTGTTTTGCTTTGTGGTCAGGAGTTACTTGGCTTTTGGCTTTTTGGCGCCGTACTTGGAGCGCGACTGCTTGCGGTCTTTCACGCCTTGCAAATCGAGCGAGCCGCGAACGATGTGGTAACGCACACCGGGCAAGTCCTTGACACGACCGCCACGAACCAGCACCACGCTGTGTTCCTGCAGGTTGTGGCCTTCGCCGCCGATGTAGGAGATGATTTCAAACCCGTTGGTCAAGCGCACTTTGGCAACTTTACGCAGAGCGGAGTTTGGCTTTTTAGGCGTCGTGGTGTACACACGTGTGCACACACCGCGGCGCTGCGGAGAGTTCTGCATCGCAGGACTCTTCGACTTGATGGTCTCGACCTCACGGCCTTGACGCACTAGCTGGTTGATGGTTGGCATTTAAAAACGTCCTAAATACGTGAATTCTTCGTCTGGGAGCTTACAAATTCGTCATGGCCAATTGTCGGATTGGCCGCGAAAACGATTCCTTCTCTGGAATTCCAGAAAAGCCCACGAGTATAGCCGTTTAGGGTTTGGGTGGCAAATCAGTCGAGTTTGATGCCCAGATCGACCGCCAGCTTGATCCACACCGGCACGTCCCGTGCCCAGTCTTCCCGGGTATCTTTCAGATTCTTGGGCTTGTTCGGGATAGCAAAGGTCTCGCGCAATTGCGCGGCTTTGGGGGTGTTGGCACCGTCCACCACCACTTGGGACAGAGCGCGCAGCACTGCCTCAGGCGTACCGGCTGGCGCCATCAGCGGCAAGCCCCCTTCGAGCGTGACCAGCCGGCCTTCGATGCCTTGCTGAGTCAGCGTAGGCACATTGGGCAGTTTTGGTGATCGGTAAGAGCCCGTCACGCCAATGGCCTTCACACCGCGTGGCTGAACCGTAGCAAAGGACTGATAGCTGCCAATCGCGACCTGCAATTGCCCGCCCGCCACGTCCACCCACATGGGTGATTCACCACGGTAGTTGATGGTGACGATCTTGGTGCCCTCATTGCGGTTGGTCTGGTCAGCCACCATCTGTGGGTAAGAACCTGGCGCGTAGCTGCCCATATTGGTCGGGTTTTTCTTGGCGTACTCAATCAGCTCGCGCATCGTGTTCACGCCGATTTTTTCCGGCACGCCTACCACCAGCGGGCCCGATGGGTAGAAGGCCACCGGCACGATGTCTTTGTCCAGGTTGTAAGGCAACTTGTTGTACAGCACGCGGTTTTGCCACACCGTGCCTGACGTGGTCATGAGCAGGGTGTAGCCGTCGGCAGGCGATTTGGCCACCGCATCAATCGCAATGATGGCGCCCGCGCCAGGCTTGTTTTCAACAATCGCCTGAATGCCGAACTTGGCCGTGAGCTGCTCCGCATACAGCCGCGCATATGAGTCCGTCAGCCCGCCGGGCGCAAAGGCCACGATGATGCGAATCGGCTTGTTGGGCCAAGGTGCGGCTTGCGCCAGGGCGCTCTTCATGGCTGACGGCAAAGCCAGTGCCCCAGCGGCAAGGCCACCTGCGGCGATAAGTTGGCGGCGTTGCAATTTGCCCTGTGCGGGTTTGCGGGTGTTCATGTGTTGTCTCCTGGCTATGTAGTACGAATTCATCGTAAGCGCAGAAGCTTGAGTGCAACATAGGAAAGACACTGAGAGCTTGTCGCTGAGGTGTCTTGCAGAGGGGTTACACGTAGATCTTTGTGTAAATTACTATGTTTTTGATAGCTGCTTACGCCCGTATTCATTGGTCTGAAGGCCTAAGCTACCGCTGAAAAGTGTCTCGAAACAGTGTTTTTTGAGCTTTCAGGCTAGTCAAACGGGAGTGTCTGAATTTCTGTGTGTGAAGCGGATTGGATGTTAGCTGAGGTTTGAAGGTTTTTGGATTTTTTCTTTTCAAAGAGGCCCCTGCCAGGCCGCCGGAGGCGTCCCCCTCCCGTTTTC
>JBILXX010000060.1:0-22264 GCA_044378095.1 Polaromonas sp. | reverse complement strand
GCATGGGCGCTCACCAAGTTCATGATTCAATACCCTGATCTTGCAGCCTTTTAGGCGGTGCCCGCAACTTTTTTTACCTCACGTAGCGGTTAATTCGGCTGGCTTGCGGAATTCTGCAAGTCCCTCTCCTTCGTAGTGAATTCCAGTAAGCGTGCATCAAGACCTGCGTGCTATCCTTTGAACAAGACAATTCAGAGTTCAACGTGCCGCAAACGGCATGGATTGAACTCAAAAAACGACGATAAAACGACGAGGATAGCCATGAGACTGATTTTGTTGGGCGCGCCAGGTGCGGGTAAAGGCACCCAAGCCACATTTCTCTGCCAAAAATACAGCATCCCGCAAATTTCAACGGGTGACATGCTGCGCGCTGCCGTCAAGGCCGGTACGCCCTTGGGTATTGAAGCCAAAAAAGTGATGGATTCCGGGGGTTTGGTGAGCGACGACCTGATCATCAATTTGGTGAAGGAACGCATTGCCCAGCCCGATTGTGCCCAAGGGTTCTTGTTCGACGGTTTCCCGCGCACGATTCCGCAAGCTGACGCCATGAAGGCAGCAGGCGTCAAGCTTGACTTCGTGCTTGAAATCGATGTGCCGTTTGATGCCATCATCGAGCGCATGAGCGGCCGCCGTTCTCACACAGCCTCGGGACGCACCTACCATGTCAAGTACAACCCCCCCAAGGTCGATGGCAAAGACGACGTGACAGGTGAAGCGCTGATCCAGCGTGACGACGACAAGGAAGAAACTGTGCGCAAGCGGCTGGAGGTTTACAGCGCCCAGACCCGCCCGCTGGTGGCCTACTATTCTGAATGGGCCAAAACCGGGGCAACGGCAGCGCCTGCTTACCGCGCCATCAGCGGCATGGGCAGCGTGGAAGACATTACGCAGCGCGCTCTAAAGGCTTTGGCTGGCTAACGTTTAAGCAGGGCTGGAGCGCAGCCCGTAGGTCTTGCCAGCTACAAACAGATATTCAGCGCGCAATATGGCCGCGCCCTTTTCCCCGGTAAAAGTAAAACCCAGCACCGCGACGCTGTCGCCCGCTTTGATTTCAGCCACGTTCCAGGCCTGAACACGGCTCAGCGGTGCGAGTTCAATCTCCCAGCGCTTGTCCTGCCGCGTCGGCAATACTGCTTTTGCCAGCAATGCTTTGCCATCCACCGGAGCAGTTTGCGAAGGTAATGTGCGTTGTGCCAGGTCCGCGGGCAACTTCATCGCCGCAGGCAATTCAATCATCAGCTCGACATGCGGGTTTTGCCAGACTGACTTGACGACTTTACCCTCCAGATAAATCGGCCGGTCCTGGTCAAAACTGCTCCAGCCATGGTGAGCCCATGCTGGCAGAAAGACACCAGCAGCAGTCCAGGTGGCGGACATTTTCAAGAGTTCACGTCTTTGCATTTTTCAGCTCCACAGGTTTAAACATAAGCAATCCAGCGGCCACAAGTGATCACCGCCAGCCAAATCACAGTCGATGCCACCATCTGCCAGCGTGCCGTCGCATCCAGTTTGTCAAGCGACGCGCGGCCGTGAAACCAAGCCGCATTACAACCCGCCAGCATCAACAAAATCATCTTCAGGGTAAACGCCCGATTGGTCAAAAGCTCCTCCGCTTGAGACGCAAACATCAGCAAACCCGACAATGCAGCGAGCGAAAAACCCACCGCGGCAATTCCCAGACTCAAGCTTGCCAGCGCTTTCACGTCAAGTCCGGCGCCGCGCCCAAAAACCCGCATCTCCAGCAGCACCAGGTTTCCCAGCAGCAGGGCAATGCCGAAAATATGCGCAACCTCCAATGCAGGGTAAGCCCATACGCTGGACTTGAGTGCTGCAAAAAAGTTCATGCCAAGATGCCGATGCCCATCAACGACAGCATCATTTGGATACGCGCCTTCACCGGACTCAATCCGTTAGACGACGGAAAACGGTCATCCGTTCGCGGCAACACCCGGCCCTGGGTGCAACGTGTGGCGCGTACGATCTGGACGCCACGAGCTTGCGCGCCAAGCAAAGCAGCTTCCAGCGATTGATGCACCGTACCATTGCCCGTACCCGCCACAACCAGGCCCTGCACACCACTGGATGTCAAAGCATCCACCACCGCGCCGTTTGCACCCGCGTAATTCATGACAATTTCAACCTTGGGCCAAGTAATGGTTTGGTTCAAAATCGCTATGTTTTCAGGAGCTGCTTGCGCAGGTATTTGTTGGTCAAAAGGCCAATTTCGTAGCAAATTTAAGCTATTTTCTTCAATAAAACCGATCAAACCGGCATCCCCCGAACCAAAGGCGTTGAGCTGGTAGGTATGAACTTTTTGGACATCCAGAGCGCCGTGTATGTCGCCTGCACACACCACGACAGCGCCGCGTGCCCCGTCATGTCTGGCCACCCTCACGGCATCCAGAATGTTCTGGGGTCCATCTGGTGCCAGGGCGCTGGCTGGCCGCATGGCGCAGGTCAGCACCACCGGCTTGGTTGGGTTCAAAACGGCCTGCAAAAAATACGCTGTTTCTTCCAGTGTGTCAGTGCCGTGGGTGATCACCACCCCCTGTACGCCGTTTTGCGACAGGTGGTGGTGAACGCGATTGGCCAGTGCCGTCCAGACCTCAAAGGCCATGTCCTTGCTGTCGATTTGGGCGACCTGCTCGGTCTCAACATCATCCAGCCCGGCTAAAGCGCCCACCAACGCTGAGACGCCCACCCGAGCGGCGGTGTAGTCGATGTTGCTGGCGACGTTGCCAGACAAGCCAGCAATCGTGCCGCCTGTCCCCAAAATCACGATTTTTTTGTTGTGCATAAAAATTTATAAGAAATAACTTGCAATTCGACAAAAGCTGGCTAAAAATACAGCTACTGGTTATTAAAACAGCGCCTCCATAGTATTGTCCAAGGATGTCAACCATGAGCACGATGAATCATTTCTCCAACATGTCGTCCAGCAGATCATCAACTGTATCGCCAGACGGTCCCAAGTTGACGGCGCGCCAGCAACAGATTTTCGAGCTGATCCAGCGGGCCATCGCCAGCACAGGTTCACCACCCACGCGCGCTGAAATCGCCAACGAGCTGGGTTTCAAGTCTGCCAACGCTGCTGAAGAGCATTTGCAGGCATTGGCGCGCAAAGGCGTGATTGAACTTGTCAGCGGCACCTCGCGTGGCATCCGCCTGCGTGCTGGCGACATGCGCAGCGTCAACGAATCGCGTCTCCACCAGTTTTCCCTGCCGTTGCAAAGCCTGGCCCAACTCGTCCTGCCTCTGGTGGGACGGGTTGCTGCTGGCAGCCCCATTTTGGCGCAAGAGCATATTGAGCAGACCTATTCCTTTGGTGCGGGCATGTTTGAAAAGCAGCCCGACTATCTGCTCAAAGTGCGCGGCATGAGCATGCGTGACGCCGGCATCATGGATGGTGATTTGCTGGCTGTCAAACAGGCCAGAGAAGCCAAAAACGGGCAGATCGTGGTGGCTCGTCTGGGTGATGAAGTGACAGTCAAGCGTTACCGGCGCACCAGAGACCTGATTGAATTGCTGCCTGAAAACCCGGACTTCAAGACAATCGTGGTCGAACCTGGCGAGCCGTTTGAGCTCGAAGGGCTGGCGGTTGGGTTGATCCGAAATACGATGCTGATGTAAAACTTCTGCCACGCAACAGGTGGCGGGCGTTTGGTCTGGCGCGAGACAGACCAACACCCTGTTGCAACGGCCTATGCGGCTTGGTTCTGTCAAAGAGCTTGGCTGTATCGCAATCCTGCCTGTACTTATCGAGGTTGACACCTCAATTAATTCAGGAGTTCATGATGGGAATCGCAAGTTTTTCACCACAGTTGGGTCGTGCGTCGGGTTTGTCGATCCTGCTGGCGCCCATTCACGCCATTGCCGCATTCTTCATACCTGCGCCTTCAATACCGGTTCATACCCGTAGCGCCGTCAGCCCGGCCATGGCTTTTCGTGCTTCAGCTCAACCGCACAACATGCGCAAACCTGCTGCCATCAGGCCAGTCCAGGTCAGCAACCGCACGGCACCCGTGCAACGCCTGAAAATTGTGCGCCAGTTCGAGCCGGGCGCTAACCGCTCTTGCTCCGGGCGACTGGTCATTTCAGGCCGTATGGCAGATGTATGTGCCGAGCTTGATCGCATGGCTGGTTGACCATTTTGGCTTTCTTGCAATACAAGCCTCGCCTGGTTGCAGAATTTGCTGATTCATGACATGGCTGGTTTGCTCGCTCGAGTTTGAGCAGTGAAGACTTGCAGGCACAATATTGGGATGAATATTGTGATCCTTGATGACTACCAGGATGCGGTGCGCAAGCTTGCCTGCGCAGCCAAACTTGATGCCTACCATGCCAAGGTCTACACCAACACAGTCAAGGGTATTGGCCAACTCTCCGTCCGGCTCAAGGATGCAGATGTGGTGGTCCTTATCCGCGAGCGGACGCACATGAGCCGGCAACTGATTGAAAAGCTGCCAAAACTCAAAATGATTGCCCAAACCGGTCGCGTTGGTGCGCACATCGATGTCGGTGCGTGTACTGAACGCGGCGTGGTGGTGGCTGAAGGCATAGGCTCGCCAGTTGCGCCGGCTGAATTGACGTGGGCACTGATCATGGCCGCCACAAGACGAATTCCACACTACGTTGCCCACCTCAAACACGGTGCGTGGCAACAGGCGGGACTTAAATCAGCTTCCATGCCTGCCAATTTTGGGCTGGGCACGGTGCTCAATGGCAAAACACTGGGTATCTGGAGTTACGGCAAGATTGGAAAAATTCTCGCGGGCTACGGCAAGGCTTTTGGTATGCGTGTAATTGTCTGGGGGCGAGAAGAATCTATGCAAAGAGCTGCTCAGGACGGTCTTGCAGTTGCCAGCAGCAAGGCCGAGCTTTTTGAAAAGAGCGATGTGCTCAGTTTGCACCTACGCCTTGTTGATGAAACTCGCGGCATCGTAAAGTTGGACGATCTTTCAGGCATGAAACCAACCGCGTTGTTCGTCAATACCTCACGCGCTGAATTGATTGAACCGGAGGCCTTGCTGTCCGCGCTGAATCGCGGGCGTCCAGGTCTGGCTGCGGTGGATGTGTTTGAGTCTGAGCCCATTTTGCAGGGCCACGCCCTGCTTCGGCTTGAAAACTGCATCTGCACACCGCACATCGGTTATGTGGAGCAGGACAGCTATGAAATGTATTTCAGCGCCGCATTTGACAATGTGATCAATTTCATCAAAGGCACGCCCACAAATATCGTCAATCCGGGGGCGCTACAGGTGCGCCGTTGACAGGCGCTTGAAACTCATTTTTTCAGTCAAGCAGGTTTGTCCGGTGGTGCTTCAGGCACGTCAAAGATTTCAAAATCAATCAGGTTGTCTGAGTCGGTTGCGGCAATTCCTTGCGCTGGCTGAGAAAAATCCCTGGCAGGCACCACAGCAGTGGCATCGGCATCAAAGTTGGCAAAAAACTGTGGCGCCGAATCCAGCGTTGAATCAGCCTTGACGTCAGTTGCAGGCAAGTTGTCCAGATCAATATCAAGACCAATTCTGAGAGACGGATGCGGAATCACTGACGCCATCAAAGGTTCAACATCGGGTTGATACCCGCTTTGCTGGCTCTCCGCCACATTGGCCGACAGCGGCTGGATGGCCGTCGATATGAAGGTCATCGGACGTGAGTTGGCGCTGTCTTCAGGGCGGTCTGGCAAATCAAACTTTTTGCCAGCTTCGCCCGCTACGGACTCGGGAGTGATGATTTCTTTTGCCACCGAATAAAGCATCAGCAATTCGCGATAAGCCTCCAGATTGAAAGCTTCTGCCCTGGTTTCTGGCCGCCTGAAAAGAGACTCCTCAATGATTTCAAGCACCTTTGGCGAGGGCCACAGGGCTTGGATTCGGGACAGGGCATGCCGATAGGCCTCAAGCCCCAGGTTTTTGTCTGTGTACAGCTCGAACGCTGGCACCTCGGTATTAAAGCGCTGGTTAAAAATAAACCGCAGCGCTTCGTATTCCTCAGGCCGCTTGAGCTGGTGGTAGAGGTTGAACAAATCAAGGTAAACCACTGCACTGGTTTCGAGGTTTTCAACAATATGGTTTCGCAGCAGCTCAATGGCTTGCTCGTGCTGACCAATCGACACGAAAAAGTCGGCCTGCTGCTGCACATCAAACAGCTCTTCGGCCTTCGCCGCCCGGGTCGGATGCAGACTGCTTGAGCCAAACTCTGACCGGTCTTTGAACACCAACGGTATGGAGTCATGAAAACCCGGGCTTGCCGTTGCGCGAACGCCGCGGGATCTGTCAGCTGCCTGTTCAAGCTCAAAGTCAACATCCACATCGACGAGCTTTGATCTTGACGCTGAAACGGCTTTACTGATGCCTGTTTCGTAGTCGTCAGGTGGCGGCAAGCTGTCAATCCAGGCGGCCTGCTGGTTTTCATACGCCTCGTTTTTGCCCCACCAGGGCTTGTCGCCTGATTCGCTGCGATGACCCAGCCAGCGGTCTCGCAGCAGATAAGCCAGACCAGCCAAAGCTGCCAGCAACAATGCCGCCAGCACATAGACCAGCAGGTTGGCATAACGCACTGCTTGCGCCTGCTGCAGCTTGACGTTCAGGTCATCAATGGACAGCAAGGTTTTTTGACTTTGCGCCTGCAGCCCACGCACCGAATTTTCAAGTGCCTGGAGTTTTTCAGTGTCCCTGAGTATGTCTTGCGGCTGCGCTGAGAGAGCACGCCACAGCGCACTCGCAGCGGCACGCTCTTGCGGATTGGCAGCAGGAATTGACAGCAATTCAGCAGACGACTTCAGCTGAGGGTCGCGCTCAATCGTCAAGTCCAGCGGCTCCAGCTTCAAACGTGATTTTGATGGGGCAGCCTTGCTGTTGATGGCAGCCGCTGGCGTGCGTGTTGCTCTGGCTTTCGGAGCAGGCATAGCCTCAACAGGCGCTGCACTGGCAGCCTCCATCGGCGATGTGGGTGCCTCAGTCGCAGACGGCCGTGCACGACTGCGCTTGACTGGCCTGGCTGTTTGCGGAGTCATGCCAGCAACAGCCGAGGGATCCGCGGTGATGGAAGGCGCAACGACGGGCCTGGGTGGTACAGCCACCGGCAAGGGCGCTGATGCCGTTCTGTCAGGCGCAACCTCAGACACCAGTTCAGCAAGGCTCACGTAGCGGCGCTCGGTTTTGAGCTGGCAGCCAGCCCGCACATAAATTGTCACCACAGGCTCATCTATCAGCACAGCGGAACGGATCCGGATCAGCGCCGGCTGCGTTGCAGAAGACGGCTTTTCAAGGGTGACGCGAACGCGGGATTTATCCAGCTTGTTGTCGGAATAAAAAACATCTGCCTCCAGGCACAAATTGGCTGCATCCTCTTGCGCCTCCAGCACAGCCTGAACAGAAATGTCCAGCGGCCTGCCAATCAGCGTGGCACCGCTGTGTTTGCCAAGGGACATCGCCATGCTGCTCACAGCAAACAGCAACAAGAAGCCAGACAGGACGATGGATTTATTTTTCGCAACAGCATGATGCATATAGATACAAATGATTTTCGCATAGTCAGTTGTTCAGCCGCCTGCGTAATAATACTTTTCCATGAAACCTATCTATCAAACCGTGGGAATTGTTGGCACAGGTGCCATGGGTCGCGGCATCGCACAGATCGCAGCTCAGGCAGGCAGCACCGTCAAGTTATTTGACTTGCAGCCAGATGCCGCCAAAAACGCCAAGGCCGCGCTGGCCAGCCAATGGGACAAGCTGGTGACTAAAAACCGGCTGGACACGGCGGCAGCCGATGCCCACAAAGACAGTGTTCTGGCAGTCAGCCAGCTGGCTGAACTGGCCGACTGCGATCTGGTGGTTGAAGCGGTTGTTGAGCGCCTCGATGTCAAACAAGCCCTGTTTGCAGAGCTGGAACAAGTGGTGTCAACAACAGCGGTTTTGGTCAGCAACACCTCGTCTTTGTCCATCACGGCGATTGGGGCCAAGCTCAAAAACCCGCAGCGTTTTGCGGGCTACCACTTTTTTAACCCGGTGCCGTTGATGAAGGTCGTCGAGGTGATTGCCGGGCTGAAAACCGATACCGCCGTTTGTGCGCAGCTTTCAGGCTACGCCAAAGAGATGGGCCACTCCGCCGTACTGGCCCAAGACACACCCGGCTTTATCGTCAACCACGCCGGCCGGGGTTACGGCACAGAAGCGCTGCGAATTGTCAGCGAAGGCATTGCAGACTTTGCCACGATTGACCGCATTTTGCGCGACCAGGTCGGCTTCAAACTGGGGCCATTCGAGTTGATGGACCTGACCGCGCTGGACGTGTCGCACCCGGTGATGGAGTCGGTCTACCACCAGTACTACGAGGAAGCACGCTACCGCCCCAGCGTCATCACCGCGCAGCGCTTGGCGGGGGGCATGCTGGGCCGCAAAACCGGCGAAGGCTTTTACAAATACGAGGGCGGCGTGATGCAGCTTGCGCCTGAAGCGCCTGTGCCCGACGTCGCTGAGATGCCGCCGGTATGGGTCTCTCCCAGAGCTTCTCGCCGGTCAGAGCTGTTGCAACTGCTCAAAGACCTTGGCGCCAAGATTGAAACAGGTGCCTCCGCCTCCCCACAAGCGCTAACCCTGGTCGCGCCGCTCGGCTTTGACATTACCACCGTTGCCGTGGTTGAGCGGCTGGACCCGGCCCGCACCATCGGCATCGACATGCTGATTGACGATGCAGCCACCAAGCGCCGCGTGCTGGCCACCAACCCCGCCACCCGAACCGACATGAAGGGCGCGGCACACGCCCTGTTTGTACGTGATGGCAAGGCAGTCAGCGTGATACGCGACAGCGGGGGTTTTGTCACCCAGCGTGTGGTGGCCACCATCGTCAATATTGCCAGTGACATTTGCCAGCAAGGCATTTGCAGTCCGAAAGACTTGGAAACTGCTGTCACCCTTGGCCTGGGCTACCCGCTGGGTCCTTTGGCGATGGGTGACCGTTATGGCCCGACGAACATCCTGGAAGTGCTCTTCAACATGCAAACCGTCTATGGCGATCAGCGCTACCGCCCTTCGCCTTGGTTGCGCCGCCGTGGTGCCATCGGTTTAAGCCTGATGCACGAAGAGAGCTGAGCATGCCAAGTTCACTTAAAAGCACCAGCGACGGCCAGACGCTGATCCTGACCATCAGCAACCCCGAGTTCAAGAACGCCCTCAGCCCAGAGATTTACGCTGCGGGCATTGAGGCCTTGAATGCCGCCGAGACCAACGCGGAAATTCGCAGTGTCATCATCACCGGTGAAGGCGCTGCCTTTTGCGCAGGCGGCAATCTGCAGCGCCTGCTGGCCAACCGCCAGCAGCCCAAAGAAGTGCAGGCCCAAAGCATTGACGGGCTGCACAACTGGATAGACACCATCCGCACCTATCCCAAGCCCATCATTGCAGCGGTTGAAGGCGCAGCCGCTGGTGCCGGGTTTTCATTGGTGCTGGCGTGTGATTTTTGTGTGGCTGCCGACAACGCGGCGTTCGTGATGTCGTACAGCACGGTCGGTTTGTCGCCAGACGGCGGCGGCAGTTGGTCCCTCAGCCGCGCCCTGCCCCGTGCCTTGGCCAATGAGCTGCTGATGTGCGGCGAGCGCATCACAGCGCAGCGCCTGCATGATTTTGGCCTGATCAACCGCGTGTGCAACAGCGGCAGCGCCCTGCGCGAGGCGCTTGCCCTGGCCGAGCGGCTCAATGCCCGCGCGCCCAACGTGTTGGCCAGCATCAAAGAACTGCTCAACGATGCCGACACCAACAACCCGAATCAGCAGCTCCAGGCCGAACGTGACCACTTTGTGCGCAACCTGCACCATGCCAATGGCGGTGAAGGTATCGACGCCTTTTTGACCAAACGCAAACCGCAGTACCGCTAGCCGGTCAGCAGCCCAACAGCCTTGGCGTGCTATTTAACTTATAGCTGCTTGCGCCCGTATCTATTGGGCTAGAGCGCAGAATCAACCACAAGATCACCCGCAATCAGGCGAAACTGCTCAAGCGCAGCTTCCAGGTCGTCCACAATTTCTTGCGCAATCACGTCTGGCGGCGGCAGGTTGTCACTGTCGGCCAGGCTGTCGTCTTTCAGCCAAAAAATGTCCAGGCTCGCTTTGTCCCGCGCCACCAGGTCGGCGTAGTCGTAAGCGCGCCAGCGGCCTTCTGGGGATTCAGGTGACCAGGTCGCCTTGCGGTCATGTCGATTGGCCGGGTTGTAGAGCTTGACGAACTCGTCCAGGTGCTCGCGACGCAGCGGGTTGGTTTTGAGGGTGAAGTGCTGGTTGGTACGCAGGTCGTAAATCCACAGTTTTTTGGTCCACGGTGTTTCACTGGCGGGTTTACGTTCAAAAAACACCACGTTCGCCTTGACGCCCTGCGCATAAAACAGCCCCGTGGGCAAACGCAGAATCGTGTGTACATCGCACTCGTGCAGCAGCTTTTTACGAATCGTCTCGCCCGCGCCGCCTTCAAACAGCACGTTGTCAGGCAGCACCACCGCTGCGCGGCCATGTTGTTTGAGCAGCGTTTTGATGTGCTGCACAAAGTTGAGCTGCTTGTTCGACGTCGTCGCCCAAAAGTCGTCACGCTCAATCACGTCTTTTTCTGTCGTTACCTTGCCTTCAGCGCCGGTAATCATCGTGCTGCTTTTCTTGCCAAAGGGCGGGTTGGCCAGCACCACATCAAAGCGCTCTCCGGGGTCAGCGGCCAGGGCGTCGGCCACCACAATCGGCACCGATTTGTCGCTGCCAATACCGTGCAGCATCATGTTCATGGCGGCCAGGCGGGCGGTGCTTTGCACCAGCTCGTAGCCCACAAAAGCTTTTTCTTTCAGGTGCTTTTTTTGTTCGCGCGTCAGGTTGGGGTTGTGGTCAGCCACATGGTTGTGCGCGGCAAACAAAAAGCCGCCGGTGCCACAAGCCGGGTCGCACACCGTCTCGCCCGCCTTGGGCGCCATGCAGTCCACCATGGCCTGAATGAGTGGGCGCGGGGTGAAGTACTGCCCTGCCCCGCTTTTGGTGTCTTGTGCGTTTTTCTCCAGCAGGCCTTCGTAGGCATCGCCTTTGACATCTGCCCCCATAGCCGACCAGTTTTCACCGTCAATCAAGTCCACCACCAGGCGGCGCAGCTTGGCCGGGTCTTGAAACTTGTTCAAAGCCTTGGCAAAAATCAGGCCGATCGTGCCCTTCTCAGCCCCCAGCTTTTCAAGCGTGTGGCGGTAGTGGTCAAACAGCTCGTCACCGTCTTTGGCCAGCAGCGACGGCCAGTCATAACCCTTCAATATCGGGCTGGGTGACTCACCAGCCAGGTTAAACGGCGGCTTACTGCGCTCGTCCGCCATTTTGAGAAACAGCAGGTACGTGAGCTGCTCCACATAGTCGCCATAGCTCATGCCGTCGTCGCGCAGCACGTTGCAGTAGTTCCAGAGTTTCTGGACGATGGTGGCTGAGTTCATATTTCTTTCAATAGTGCAATTTGGTTCAACCGTGCCTTGACGGTTTGCTCCCGCTCCGGCTCGCTCAGTATGCCCGGCAGCGCGTTGTGGAAAGCAGGCCTATCAAGCAACGCTGCCACCGAACGCCCCACGTGCCAACGCACCTCTGCGCTGGCTGCGTTCACCTCCGACGCCACTGTTGACCGCCCCTCGATGACCGTCAAGATGTCTTCCAGGTCATGACTCAGATACACGTCATTTTGCCCCCGGTCTTTGAAGGCTTCGAATTTGAATCCACGCTGCATCAGCTGATCTGTCAAGCGGTGGTAGCCCGCCAAAGAAGCCACTTCGACGATGGCATCCACATCCTCCGTGGGGCGCACGTCCATCAGCCCTGCATCGTCCACCAACAAGCCAGTGGCACAGCCACCCACAAACACCACGTGATCGCACACTGGGCCCATGGCCTGTGCAATGGCCACCAATAGGGCCATGTTTGGGTTAGCCACGTAATGCCCCTTTTACTAGCCTGGGTGCATCCGGGTCAATCAACGCCTGTAGCTGCTCCAGCGCCATGCCACGCTCGCGCGCCTTGCCCACACGCAGAGCGTCGAACAGGGCCAACAGGTCGTAGAGCTTCGCGTCTTGCATGGCCGCAAAGGGTACGGACGGATGCAGGGGCTTGACCCCCACGCCGCGCACTGTGCCATTGGGGTGCGGCCAGACAAAGTCTGTGCTACCCGGCGCAAAAACACCCGCAAAGACGGGCGCGCTGTGGCTGGTGGGCACGCCCACCGCCAGCGGCAAACGTTCGCCGGGAAAGGCGTATTTAGCACCATGCAAGGCAAACTCGGCCAGGTTGTGCGCGTGTGGACGCACTGGGTTGTCAGTAGTGGCAGCTACGTCATCTAGGGGCTGCGCATGGCGGCGCACCCTCTTGCGTGTGACCCGGTAAATGCCCGCTGGCTCTTGCACGCCAAGCGCCGAGACTGGGGCACCCGCCGTGGGCTGCGGCAGCGTCGCCCGGTTTTGCAACAACAACCCGGCCTGCAACCCCCGTTTGACCGCTCCATGCGCCTCAGACGCGCTCAGGCCCAGCTCTTGGGCCAGCTGCGCGTATGTCCAGCGCTGATTGCCCCAAGCTACCAGCTTGAGGGCTACTACAAAATCTTGGGGCTTGAGTTGCATTTAATTCTATATTCTTGAATTGCGAATACAGAATGTAATTGATTCCTGCCTGCTTTGCAAATTTTGATTGAACCTAGAAAAAGCTGTTGGATGCGCCCGAGTGTGCCGCGCCCGGCGTGTCCAGCAACCCAACCCTGAGTAGCCAGACTCAAGCCAGCCTCAAGCCAGCCGCAAGGCTGCGCTTCGTATGTCTGTAAAACCGTCATCTGCGGTGGCAGGCATTCGCGCCCCGTTTGCTGCAAGTGCCAAAGCCAACGCCCCTGCGACCCAATGTTCATAAAAAATGAACGCGAAAATGCTGGATCGGGATCCATTCTTGTCTGCAAAGCAGTTCAAAAGTCTTGAATGCGGTAAGCTGCTTGCTATGTTTACAGGAGCTGCTTACGCCCGTGGTTATTGGCTTTCAGTCAATTTTTATGGGTAAAAACGACCTGTTTTTGGTTTTCTACAGGCCCGCAAAGGCAATTTGCACCGATCAACGGCTGTAAAAAGCTATTTTTTGCCTGTTTTTACCTATCATTTTGGCCTCTAGACCAATGAATACGAGCGCAAGTAGCTCCTGATTTAATAGCGCAGATGAGTTATTTGGAACCTGACCCTGATTGTTTTTGCACAGCTCGGCCTTCAACTTGAGCAGCACAGCGCATTCAATACTGCGTTTTCACAAATGCGCCAACCCGGCCAAAGCATGGGTAGCCCTGTTTGTTCTTGTGCTCATTCAATACGCCGTCGTATGTGCTGCGGGTAAAGGTCTTACCACAGGCCATGCATCGAAACGTGTACTTTGGCCCGCCACCCATGCCGCTCTTTGCTTTGGCAGCAAATGGCTTTGGCGCATGAAACACATCTCGGGTTGCAGTCACCGGGCGCGCCACACTCGGAACGGGTTGTATGCCCGTTTCAGTCAACTCAACCACGTACCGCGCGGTAAAGGGGCGTTGCGTCACCGTAGCACCCGAAATTTGGTCTACCCGGTATGAGCGATTCTCACCGGTATCAGCCTTCACGCCGTACAGCAGGTAATTGCCATCACGCGTTCGCCGCAGAGAGTATGGCTCGATCACCGGCTGCGTCCGCTCACCGCTAACTTTGCGGTAGTCGAGCTGAATGCACAAACGGTTGGCAGCGGCAAAGCGAATCACCTCCATCGGCGCGCCTATGCCCAGGCTACGCCAAGAGCTGGCCATGGCGGGCATGCGCCAACTGGTGTCGGTGTCGGCGCCCATTGCAAACCCGGCCAAGACCGGTTGCTCGACCTTGCTGTGCAGCCAATCGAACACATCCGGCAACTCAGCCCAGAAGCCGTCAAACGGCGGCAGCTCGGGCAATTGGTGTGCCAGCATCTGACCCCAAGAAACCTGCAGCTCGGCAATCAACGGCGACGCCTGGATGCCTGCAAAATCCGGCACGCCAATCTTTTTGAATTCACACTTTTCACGCAACGCGTGCATCAACTGCGGCAAATCAGGGCTCAACTCTTTGCGCCGGTACAGGTGCACCACGTCATACAAATCCCTGGGCCGCAAACGCTCGGCCAGCGCACGCACTTTCTCTGCAAAGACTTCTTCAAAGCAGTAGGTCGAGACATGAATGCCTTGCTGCGGCAGGTCACTGTAAGGGTGGTGCACACTGCGACGGTCAATGGGCAGCACCAGGCGCTCATGATCGGTAAGGTCGAGCTTGATGCGGGGCGCATCACCGGCACGTGCAAGAGGCCCGCGGTAGCCCACACGCCCCTCTGCCGATGTGCCACCGCGCGGATTGGTATAAACCTCAAATTTACGCGCCTCGGGCGGCAAGACCAAACCAGTCTGCTCGTACACCCAGTCGCCAACTTCTTGAAACAGCTTGTGCAAAAAAGCTTCGTCCAAATGCGCCGGGTTGGTCAGCGTGAAGATTGGGTTGCAGGCCAAAGTCCTTCGCCAAATCCAGTAGTTCTTGTTTTTGAATCATTTTTGCTACCCCTATTACTACCAGCCCGCAGGCAACCATAGCCCCCATGCCGTAACTAACCGCGCCGATGGCAAGGCCGGGTCCAGCTTGGTATAGCCCGCTGTCAACCGGGCAGAACACGCCGTAATGTCCTCCGTAGCCTCGGGCGCATGCTGTTGAAGCAAGTAGCCCATCCTCTTGAAGACAGCGCCATTGCCCAGGCGGGCAGCGTAGTCCACCAGAAGCGGCAGATTGCGGTGTTCAGACTTCAAGTAGGTCTGCAGCACGTCCACCACCGTGCGAATGCCCCCGCCCCATGCGGGTGCGGCCAACAAATCAACCACCGTGCGCGTCGGGTCAGACACCTGCACACGAGCAGCCCCGCGCCAGACGGCCTTCAGGCCAAAGAAGTGAGCCTCTTGAACGGAATGCAGCACAAACACGGTGCCGCCAATCGTTTGCTCACGATGCCGGGGGCGGCGTGAAGTGGCGACGCATAGGCTGCGAAACACCTGCTCTGTCAGCGACCAGTGCTCAACCGCGCTCCAGCCCGCAATAAAGCAAGGCGCAAATGCTGTGTCGGCGATCAGCCACGCGTCTTCTGGCGCGGAGTCAGCACGCTCACTCTCCAGCAGCACAGGTACATAAATGCCGCGCCGCACCCGCTGCAGCCAACCCTGCTCCGCCCAGCGTGCCAATTGTTTGGATGCAGCCGGCCGCGTATCGGCCAGCGCCGCAGCGGCAGACTCGGGCGTGACCGTGCCATGCGTGGCACGCAGTACTGTGGCCAAGCGCGCGCGGGACGCAGCCTCAAACCCAGACAACGAAAAATTACTATCTATAGGACGCATAAGTTCACTTTGAGAGTGAATTATTGCGCTTTATATAAAGTTTTGCAAGCTCCGCGCACTGGCAGCATCGTGCCGCGCCAAAGTCTTTGAAATGACCCGTTCAAACATCTGTACCAACGGCTCGCCATTTCTACCCATTGCGGCATGTGGCTTCTTGCTATGTTTACAGGAGCTGCTTGCGCCCGTATTTATTGGCTTACAGGCACTTTTGATGGGTAAAAACGACCTGTTTTTGGCTTTTTACAGGCCTGTAAAGGCAATTTGCGCCGTTCAGCGGCTGCAAAAGCCGCCTTTTTGTCTGTTTTTACCTATCATTTTGGCCTCTAGACCAATGAATACGGGCGCTAGCAGCTTCTGTATTGATAGCATCCGTGAATCAATTGAATCTGACCCCGATTGTTTCTCAGCATGTGACCCAAAAAAACTTCCATGTCGGCCCGGTCCGCCTCACTCAGCGACGGCTCGGCGGGCTGGTTGGCATTGTCAAGCGGCATGCGCTTGGCGGCGCGGGCCAGGGCGATGAGGCGCGATTCCAGAAACTGCACATGCGCCTTGTTGAGCTGCCCGGCCGTGGTGGTGGTGAAGCCGATGGCGCGGGTCCAAAAATCCTTTTGCGCATAGTGGCTCTCCAGCCGGGGGCGGATGGGGTCGCCCTCGCCCACGTAGAGCATGTCGCCCTCACCGTCCGGGCGCGGCCCCAGCAGCAGGTACACCCCGGTCTGCGCCAGCTCGGGCCGGGCTTTGACCTGCGGCAGCAGCGCACGCGGGAACACCAGCGCCTTGCCGATCCAGTTGGATTTATCGACGATGCGCAGGCCGTCGGCGACGAAGATTCGTAGGGAGAAAGGGGTTTGCATGGTTAGCAATTTGACTAATCGCGATTACTGCTACTTCGTCCAGGCGTCCGACAAGCGTTCTGCCTGCTCCAGCACTAAGCGGATGGCTTCTTCTTGCATCTCGGGCGGATACTTGTATCTGCGCAGAGTAATACGCACCAGATTGCGCAGCCGGGCGCGCACGCTCTCCCGCTTTTGCCAGTCCACCGTGGTGCTATTGCGCAGCTTTTCTGTCACTTCGCGGGCAATGGTCTTCAAGGTTTCATCACCCATCTTTTCCACTGCGCTCACGTTGTCGGCCAGAGCATCGTAGAACGCCAGCTCCGAATCATTGAGGCCCATCGCCTCCCCACGCAGCGCTGCCTCGCGGAACTCCTTGGCCATGGCAATCAGCTCTTCGATCACCTGAGCGCTTTCCACGGCGCGGCTCAGGTAACGGTTCAGTGCGGCTTGCAGCCGCTCGCTGAACTTGCGCTCCAGCACTACGTTGGTCCGCATGCGCGACTTCACTTGGTCGTTGAGCAGCTTTTGCAGCAGCTCCACTGCAAAGTTGCGCTGCGGCAGCTGGCGCACTTCTTCCAAAAATGCATCCGACAAGATGCCAATGTTTGGCCGCTCCAGCCCCGCGAGCTTGAAAATGTCTTCCACCCCCTCGGCCACCACAGCGTTGTCCAGAATCTGCTTGAGCACCGCATTGCGGCCCTCTTCTGACAGCTTGGCGTCTGACGTAGTGGCCTTGGCAATCACCGCCTTGATGGCTTGAAAGAAAGCTATCTCTTCCCGCAGCAGTGCCGCATCGTCCAGCGTGCCGCACAGCGAAAACGCCTTGGTGATGCCCAGCACCACATCGGCCCAGCGCTTCTTGCCCTCCTCCAGCCCCAGCACATGGTTGGCGGCAGGCAGCAGCAACGCCGTGGCCTGCGTGCGATAGGCGCTGAAGTCAAAACCGTGCAGCAGGTAGCGCGCCACTTCCATCAGCTCTTGCAATTTGGCCAGCGCCTCGGCGGCGTCCAGCGTGGGCTGGCCCTTGCCTTTGCTCTCTGTGTAGGTGCGCAGCGCGCTGCGCAGCTCGGCGGCAATGCCGATGTAGTCCACCACCAGGCCGCCTTCTTTGTCGCGGAACACGCGGTTCACGCGGGCAATGGCCTGCATCAGGTTGTGGTCGCGCATGGGCTTGTCGATGTACATGGTGTGCAGGCACGGCACATCAAAGCCGGTGAGCCACATGTCACGCACGATCACCAGCTTGAGCGGATCAGCCGCGTCTTTGAACCGGCGCTCCAACAGCTTTTTGGTTTGGTTGTTGTAGATGTGCGGTTGCAGCAGCGCAGCGTCTGCGGCAGAGCCCGTCATCACCACCTTGATGGCGCCATGCGCTGGGTCGTCGCTGTGCCAGTCGGGCCGCAGCTTGACGATGGCCGCATACAGCCGTGCGCAGATCTCGCGGCTCATGGCCACCACCATGCCCTTGCCCGCCACCGCCGTGTTGCGCGCCTCAAAGTGCTGCACGATGTCTGCGGCCACCAGGTCCACACGCTCCTTGGTGCCCACCAGCTTTTCCAGCGCGGCCCAGCGGGTCTTTTCAGCTTCTTTGAATGCGGAGTCTTCTTCGTCTTCAAAGACTTCTTCCACCTCGGCGTTCAGCGCCTCCATCTCTACCTGGTCCAGGTTCAGCTTGGCCAGGCGGCTCTCGTAAAAGATGGGCACGGTGGCCCCATCGTCCACCGCATCTTGAATGTCGTAAATGCTGACGTACTCGCCAAACACAGCGCGGGTGTCATGGTCGCCCGCCTCAATCGGCGTGCCGGTAAATCCCACGAAGGTGGCGTTCTTCAAACCATCGCGCAGGTGCTTGGCAAAGCCGTATTTGTATTTGCCACTCTTCTTGTCCAGCACGGCCCGAAAGCCATATTGCGAGCGGTGCGCCTCGTCGGCCATCACCACAATGTTGTTGCGGTCGCTCAGCAGGGGGAACACCTCTTCACCATCAGCGGGCGTGAACTTCTGCACCGTGGTGAAGATGATGCCGCCGGAGGGCCGCCCGGCCAGCAGTGCGCGCAGCTCGTCGCGGCTGCCCGCCTGCTGCGGCTGCTCGCGCAGCAGGCTGCGTGCGCCCACAAAGGTTTGGAAGAGCTGGCCGTCCAGGTCGTTGCGGTCGGTCACCACCACCAGCGTGGGGTTGTGCATCTCAGGCTGCTGCATCAGCTTGGCCGCAAAGCACACCATGGAGATGCTTTTGCCCGAGCCCTGCGTGTGCCACACAATGCCGCCCATGCGCGAGCCCGGTTTTACCCGGTCTGCATACGTGGCCCACTGCTCTTGCGCCACGTTGGTGGCGGGCGGCGTAGCGGCAATTACCGCCGCCTTGACCGCCGCGCGCACGGCGTGGAACTGGTGGTAGGCCGCAATCTTTTTCACCACCTGGCCATCGGCCATTTCAAACAGCACAAAGTAGCGCAGGTAATCCAGCAGCAGCGCGGGTGCAAAAAAGCCGCGCACCACTTTCTCTAGCTCGTACTCCAGCAGCGGGCGGTCGTTCTCGTTCTTCACCGTGCGCCAGGGCAAAAAGCGCTCAAAGCTGGCGGTGAGCGAGCCGATGCGCGCATGCAAGCCGTCAGACGCCACCAAGGCTTCATTGGTCACAAACAGGTCGGCCAACTCGTCTTTGTAGGTCTGCAACTGGTGAAACGCGTCTTTGATGCCCACCTGCTCCGCAGCCAAATTCTTCAGCTCAATCACCGCAATGGGCAGGCCGTTGATAAAGCACACCAGATCTGGCCGGCGCGGCTGCTTGCTGCCTTGCACGGTGAACTGGTTCACCACCAAAAAGCGGTTGCGCTCGGGCGTGTCAAAGTCCACCAGCACCACGCGGTCGCCCCGGCGCTCGCCGTCAATTTCCACCTCCACTGGCACGCCGCCCACCAGTGCCTCGTGGAAGGCGCGGTTGCTTTGGATGAGCGAGGGGTGGTCTGGCTTGCCCAACTGGTGGGCCACATCGTCCAGCACGGCAGCGGGGATTTGTGGGTTCAGCCGCGCGAGCGCTTCGCGCAGCTCACCTTGCAGCAGCACCTGGCGGTAGTCGTTGCGCTGTGGGGTGTCGCTGTCTGGCGCAATGTCGGGGCCTGCGCGGTAGTCCCAGCCGGTCTCTTGGAACCAGTGAATCGCCAAATCTTCGAGCGATTGTTCTTTAATCACCATTGAACGACCCCGTCAGCAAGAAGATGAAGCAGCGCCTCGATAGACAGGTCATCTTCATCTTGGTTGTACCAAATAGGAAATATGTTGAACTCAGCTAGGACTGCTTCTCTTTCATGTCTATCAACATCAATTTCCGGTGCCCCAAGAAAAGCATAGTGGCGCGCAACTCCATCGTTGCCTTCTGCTTTGATATGGTCGCGCATGCAAGTCAGAACACGATCAACTGTCAAGCTACACCCCATGAATAACAGTGTCCTCGAACACAGGGTCTTGACCACACGCTGCAACGTCTTTGGATCCGCGTACGCTTTATCGTATTCCTGCTTCGTTAGAACCCTATTGGCTGCAGAAGTAGCTGAACCATGTAGCTTGGTTAAAAATGGCTTTCCAGTTGCGAGTACCCTTGGAAACTCTTCTGCTTGAGTACCCAAAAGAGTTTCTGAAAAAGCAGACCCCGCACTCTCGTAACACCTTTTAATTACATCGTCGAAATTGGTAGTTATCGCCGCTCTCTTAAAAATATACGGCAGCAATTGGACCGGCCCAGCCAGCGGCTTTTCAGTTCCAAAAGTAATTTCAACCTGTTGATTGAATCGTATAGAGCCAAGTTCGCCCGCGAGCGCCTGGGCGGCTTCTTCATATTCGCCACGCTTGAGCATGGCGGCTAGTGCGTTCTCGGCAATGGATGTTTTCGCTCGCAACCTCTTCAGAAACTTAGACCAACCGGGATAGCCGCTGGACATCGACATGCCTGCACCGACAAAAGGAACAACTGCGTCATTTCGATAAGTCGCCTTTAAAGCGTCAAAAAGATCTTCTTGCTCATACTGCTTCAGGATTTCGCGGGCACGTTCAATCAATAGGTCACGGTAATTTGCAAGCCAACTACGGAACTCCTTTTCATACGCCTCTAGCCCCATGGCTAGAAGCAAATCTTCAGGAGCCCAGTGGCCGTCATTAATGTGAACGTGGCCATCCTCAAACCGGATTAGCTCTTCAGCAGGGTCTGCAAGTGCTAAATGGAAAGTGCTTTTGAGATGCTCCATATCACGCCACCGCCAAACCAAAATCTTCCAAGCCGATTTCGCCATTCAAAAGCTTAGGTAGCAATGCATCACGCGTATGGGCCAATGAGTCACTTTCCACACTGCTGGCAACTTGTTGCTTTCTAAACGGCCCAGCGACGGCCTCAAACGCGTGTAAAAGTGGCTCAGAAGGCATCAACAGCGGCACAGCGCCCAAGATTGACGTGTTCAAGTTGGGCATCGTTGCCCCCACCGCGTGGCGTACCAGCCACTCACGCGTTACGGGCAAATCAAGCACTTCTGAGAGATATGCCTGGGATGGCCACGCGGCACCAAGGCGTACCAGCAAGCAGCCCGTACCACACAGCCACCCCGCCTCTCTATCGCTCACCAGAGCGTGGCGCTCGACATCACCACGGCGGCTGTAGACCACGTCGCCCGGCCTGACGCTATGCCGCGTCAAACGCTGTGCCATCTCTTCAGTTACGCGCACGATACGTTCTACGGATATTCGTCGATTGTTCAGATCCTGCGGCATCACAACCGGCACACCTTCGTCTACGTAGTCGGATGCATGAAGTTGACTCCCGAATGGCCCCGTCTGAATGAAGCCGCCGCAGCGCTTAGCCTCGGCAGCGAGAGTGCTGTGAGTCCACCCCTTCGGAATCTCCCCAAGCTCCGAGTCCTCGAAGCTGTCGGGAAACAGCGCGAGTAGTTCGGGGGTGAGGCCCAGACGTTGGCAGATGGAGTCCGCGCTCTCGCCACTGGCCTTGGCGCGCACGGGGTCGAAGTCGACGAACCAGGACTGGAAGATGGCGCGGGCCATGGCTTCCAGCGTTTCGTTCATGCGGCGGTTGAGTTCGATTTTGTCGTCTAAGACCGAGAGAATGTCAGCGATTTGGCGCTGCACTTCAACAGGACACCAGATAACACTCAAATTCTGCAAGTCACTTCCACGAATACCGGCAGCACCTGCTCCTTGCTCAACGATGCTTCGAATCGCATTGCGCCCACTGAATGATTGAAGCCAATAGAAGTAAAACCTTGGATCGGCCTCCTCCGGGTTCAATCGCACACGTGTGACATGTGATTCAAAAGTGACAGGTTCTTGATCGCCTAGAAATATTGAGCATTTGCCCGCCCCTTCGAGGACGAGCGATTGGCGAGCAAAGAGCAAGTCCCCTGCTTTAAGCAACGAACGTTCTGCTTCACTTTGAGTAAGTGGCACTCTGTCCATTGGAATGTTGGCGATCCTAGAGTTGGCAAACAGCTCCCCCATATTGACCATCTTGGTGCCGGCGCCACGCACAGCTTTTGGGCGCGTTAGTCCATTTCTAGTTGGCTCTGCAAACAGCTCACCGAAAGGGCGATTACTAAACAGCATTCCCGCCCTCCAACTCTTCCACCGCCTTATGCAAGAAGGCCGCCATTTCCGCCTTGCCCGGCAACTGCACCTGGTAGCGCGACACAAAGAGCTGGTTGCTCATGTCGGCCAGGGCGTATTGCACCAGCTCGGTGTTTTTGCGCGTGCACAGCAAGATGCCAATGGGGGGCTGGTCGCCTTCGGTCATGTGGTGTTGTTTGTAGTAGCTCACATAGGCGTTGAGCTGGCCCAGGTGCTCATGCTGGAAGGCATCGTTCTTCAGCTCGATGAGCACATGGCACTTGAGCACGCGGTGGTAAAAAACCAGGTCCACAAAGAAGTGCTCGCCACCAATCAGCAGGCGCTTTTGCCGTGCCTCAAAGCAAAAGCCGTGGCCCAGCTCCAGCAAGAAAGCTTGCAGTTTGTCGAGCAAGGCGTCTTCCA
>JBILXX010000059.1:0-22725 GCA_044378095.1 Polaromonas sp. | reverse complement strand
CTAAAAATCTCATCTTGCGGTTCTCCTGCATGTAGCGGGCCCGGCTTATGGGGGTGTCTTGCATCCCTTCTCCATAAACCGGACAGATTACTTGCTAAAAACCGGACAAATCATTTACTGCTGACAGAAGCACTGCTCGGCGTAGACTAACGCACCTGAGTGGCGTAAACTCCAGTTTCACTGAAAAAGCCGCGCACGGCAACGTGCGGCGGCTTTTTATATGCTTTTTAAGCATCAAATCGGGTTTCGGCCCAATCAATACGGGCGCAAGCAGCTATGATTTTAGTAGCGATTCTTCTGGGTACACTGACTGCCGGTATCGGTAGCGTCTGGCTGGCGGCAGCTCTGAGCTTTGGTATTTTGGCCAAGTACACCCAGCACATGTTGAGTTTGGCGGCTGGCGCGCTGCTGGCCACGGCTTTCATGCATTTGCTGCCCGAGGCGTTTGAAAGCCAGGCCAGCGCGCACGACATGTTTGCCGCGCTGCTGGTGGGGCTGGTGTTTTTCTTTTTGCTCGACAAGGCAGAACTTTGGCACCACGGGCATGAGCATGGCAGCGATCACGGTCATTCACACGCTCATTCACACGACCATGACCATAGCAAACAAGCCAAGTCGGGAGGCTGGGCTGTGCTGGCAGGCGACAGCGTGCATTGCTTTGGCGACGGGATTTTGATTGCCTCGGCCTTCATGGCCGACATACGGCTGGGCATCGTGGCGTCTCTGGCGGTGCTGGCGCACGAGGTACCGCACCACATGGGCGATCTGGTGGTGCTGCGCCAGTCCACCGGCAACCAGCGCGCCGCCATCGTCAAGGTGTCCATGGCCGGGGCTGTCACAGCGCTGGGCGGCGTGGTGGGCTACGGGCTGGTCGATCAGTTGTACGACTATTTGCCGTTCTTTTTGATTCTGGCGTCCAGCAGCTTCATGTATGTGGCGCTGGCTGACTTGATACCGCAACTGCAAAAGCGCGTCAGCCCGCGTGAGACCGCTGCACAAATTGCCTGGCTAATGGCTGGTATTGCGCTGGTAACACTGATCAGCGGGCTGGCTCACTCGCATTAAATGCGTTGCTTGCACCCCGCGAGCGCAATGCTTCATACAGCTGGCAGTTTTCCAGCAGGATGCGTTTGATGCCGTCGCGCACCCGTTCTGAGTTCAGCGCCTGTTGGCTCATCACAATGTGTGCAGCTTGCGAGTTCATGAACGCATTGATCAACTCGTGATTGATATCCGGCGAGTTTGAAAACTGTTCTTTGCTGTTGTTGCTGGCCTGCTGTGTCAGTACTTCTGATTCGAGCAATTTTCCTTTGATGACGTTGTTGACGTAAACCAGCTGGTCATCGTCGGTTAAATCGCCTTCAAACAAGTCGTTGACCTTACTGACAATCTCCGCCAGCAGCGCCTTTTCTTTCTCCTGCACCGTGCCACCGCCTGGCTCCATGGCTACCAGTTTCGTCGCCAGTCCTGCATTCAAATCAAGCGCCTGCTTGCCCAGGTTTCTCACCGTGTGGTGCGTCAGCGCCAGCTTTGACAAGTCCACGCCGTCCCGCTCACGCTTGAATTCAAGCAACGGCATTAGCAGTTTGTAAAAAATAGCGCGCTTTTCAATGTCGGTGTTGCCGTAGTTAAACATTTGCGACAAAAACGCATAGGCCCGGCAAAACGTCCCCAGGTCGTGTTTGAACAAATCCAGCGCGTCCATGTCGTCTTTGGCTGCGCGCTCAGCCCCTGTGTCTTTTTTGTCTTGTGCAGCCCGCAGTAGCTCTTGCGCCGCTTTAAATCGCTTCACCACTCGGTCAGCCACAGGCGATATGGCTGCTACTAGCGCACCCTGGTTTCGCGTTGCGCTCATCACCACAGCCACCACACGGTTGACCTCAAAGTCGTCGTAATGCCCTGCGCCGTCCAGCTTGGCGCGCAAGTCGTACACCAGGTTCGGGTCGGTCACGTTGGCCAGCTCGGCAGTGGTGTGGTAGTCCTTGAAAGCGGCCAATATCTCTTCAGGCTCGTTCACAAAGTCCACCACGTAGGTTGTGTCTTTGGTGCTTTTGTCGTCGCGGTAAGCGCGGTTCAGGCGCGACAGCGTTTGCACCGCCGCAATACCCGCCAGCCGTTTGTCGATGTACATGCCGCACAGCAATGGCTGGTCAAACCCGGTTTGAAACTTGTTGGCCACCAGCAGCAACTGGTAGTCATCCGTCGCAAAGGCTTCGCGAATGCCTGTGCCTTTCAGGTTCGGGTTCAGCAGCTTGCTGGCCTCGGTCACGGGTTCGGGTAATGAATCAACATCCATCACCTCGCCTGAAAAGGCCACCAGCGTTTTGACCTTGTAGTTTTTCTCGCGAATGTACTTGTTCACCGCCAGTTGCCAGCGCACCGCCTCTACCCGGCTGCCGACCACCACCATCGCCTTGGCGCGGCCATTCAGCAGTGGCATCACGTTGTCAATAAAGTGCTCAACCACCACCTGTACTTTTTGCGAAATGTTGTACGGGTGCAGCCGCACCCAGCGCATGATGCCTTTGACCGCCGCGCTGCGCTCAACTTCTGCCTCGTCATACTCCGCGCCGTTGTGCGTCAGCTTGAAGGCGGTTTTGTACGGCGTGTAGTTTTGCAGCACGTCCAAAATAAAACCTTCTTCAATCGCTTGCCGCATGGAATACACATGAAACGGCCCTGGCAAGTTGCCCGGCCCGGCGGGTAGCTCGGGCTGCGGCCTGCGGCCAAACAGTTCCAGCGTTTTGGCTTTGGGGGTGGCGGTAAACGCCACATAGGTAATGCCTGCCTCAGCGGCCCGGTTGCTCATTTGCGCGGCCAGCAGGTCTTCGGTGCTCACTTCACCGCCGTCGTTCAGCGCGGCTATTTCTTCAACACTCAGTACCGCCTTCAGCTTGGCGGCGGCTTCGCCAGTTTGTGACGAATGCGCCTCGTCGGCAATCACGGCAAAGCGCTTGCCTTGCGTGGCGGCCAGCTCATGTACCGCCTTCATGGCAAACGGGAAGGTTTGAATCGTGCAAACCACAATCTTTTTGCCACCAGAAAGAGCTTGGGCCAGCTCACCGCTTTTGCTTTGCGAGTCCCCTTTGATGCTGGCCACCACACCCGTGGTGCGCTCAAAGCCAAAAATTGCCTCTTGCAGTTGCGCGTCCAGCACCGTGCGGTCACTGATGACGAGCACCGAGTCAAACACCTTGCGGTTTTGCGCATCATGCAGGTCAGCCAAAAAGTGGGCCGTCCAGGCGATTGAGTTGGTTTTGCCCGAGCCCGCCGAGTGCTGAATCAAATACTTGTGCCCAGCGCCCTCATTAAGAACGGTGGCCAGCAGCTTGCGCGTTGCGTCCAGCTGGTGGTAGCGCGGAAAGATCAGTTTGGTGATCTGCTTTTTGGCGTCCCGCTCGGCCACCAGGTAGCGGCCCAGCACCTCCAGCCAGCTTGCCACGCCCCACACCTCTTGCCAAAGGTAAGCTGTTTTGTGGCCCGTCAGGTTGGCCGGGTTGCCTGCAGCACCATCGTCACCCCGGTTAAACGGCAAAAACTGCGTGGCAGCGCCCGCAAGCCGCGTTGTCATGCGCACTTCAGAGTTGCTGACTGCAAAATGCACCAGCGCCCCATTCGGGAAGCTCAGCAGCGGCTCGGCGGCGTTTTGACCCTTGGGTTTGGGGTGGCGGTCATAACGGTATTGGTCGCAGGCATCGTCAATGCTCTGGGTAAAGTCAGTTTTCAGCTCTACCGTGGCCACTGGCAAGCCGTTTAAAAACAGCACCAGGTCAATGCAATTTTCGTTGTGCACTGAATAGCGCAGCTGCCGCACCGCGCGCAGGCGGTTGGCGGTGTAGCGGGCTTGAATTTCAGGGTTAATGGCCAGGGCGGGTTTGAACTGCGCCAGGCTCAGCGCCTGTCGCAAGCCCATCAGCTCAATGCCGTGGCGCAGCACATCCAGTGTGCCGCGCTCGTCCAGTTGCTTGCGCAGGCGGTCAAGCAGCACGGCTTCAGCCGCTGCACCGTTGTTTTTTTGCAGGGTTTCCCAGGCCTGCGGCTGCGTGGCCTGCAGCCAGGCCAGCACGTCTGGCGTGTACAGGGCGCGAGGGCGGTCGTAATTCTGAGCGTCGCCTTCTTCATAAAGCCAGCCGTTGGCCCCCAAGTGCGTGCAAACGTCGTTTTCAAAGTTGATTTCTTTGTGCAGGCTCATGTTTTGTAGCTCCCTGGTCAATACACCGCGTCATGGTCGCCCACGTTAATCGGTGTGATCTGGTGGTCTTTTATTAGCAGTTCCAGCGTGATGCGGTACGACAGGTTGATGGACACCGAGTGCAAGCCGTTGAGCCGCCCAGCCAGCGCGTGTAGCCGTAGGCTGGGGTGGTAGGGGTTCAATGCCAGCAGCTCAATGGTTTTGCCGTATTGCTTGAGCAAATCCGGGTGGCGCTTCAAGAACTTCAAGGCCTGTTTGTTGTAGGCCTCGGTGAAAACAAGCGTAAAACTGGCCGGCAATGCCGTGGCAGGGCTCATGCCGCCAGCTTGTCTGCGGCCAGCATGGCCTCCAGCCTGGCCATGTGCTCTTGGGGCGACTCAATAACGTAACGGCCTGCTGCCACATCTGCCTGGCTACGTGCCAGCGCAGCGTCTAGCTCGCATTCACGCAGGTAGTGGTAGTGCGCCACGTCCATCACCACGAACCGGTCTTTGCCGCGTACGGAAATCATGGCCTCGGGCTGGGTAGCCAGCAAAGACTCAATCGCGGCAACGCCGCGTGTTTTTAAATCGTTGGCAGTTAGTGGGGTCATGGCACGTCCGTATCGGGTTTATTGGCAAAGTTTGATTTTCATGGCTTTTTAAAGTACTGTCAATCGTACTTTTAATGGTATTTTTCACGACTTTTGGAATTTCGACCTCCAAAACGGCCAAAAAACGTGTTTTTAGGCCGTTTTTAGGTGCCAAATAGGCCTCTAGACCAATAGATACGGGCGCAAGCAGCTCCTAAAAGTATAGTAAACAGCTAGGCCGCCACAGCCTTTCGTACATCCATCTTGCCCGTTACCGCCGCCGATATCAGTGCTGTGCGGCGCTCTTGCAGCAGGGCGATGGCGGTTTGGGCTTCTTGGGTGAGGGTGTCGAGTTGGGTGGTTTCCTTATCGATAAACGTAAGCAGTTTGGTTAGCTCTTCTGGCGGTGGAACGGCAACTTTGATTGAGCCAATCGTGTCCGTATTTAAATTGAGTTGTGTTCCGAATTTACCTAGGCCGCCGTAACAGATTTCAGCTTCAAAGATTCGAAAGAAAAATTGTGGATTCAACTTTAGCTTTGGAAAATATACAAAGCCATCATGAATGCAGGCCTTGATACTTGTAATGCAAGGTTTACCAACTGTTCCTGCAATGCTAATAAACAAATCCCCAGGCTCAACTTTGACGCTCAACGAGCTTCCTAAGTCGGAAAGGCGTTGTGTCGTTTCGCGAAGTTCGCCATCAGACGCTGAAACATCAGAAATCCGAACCCATGCATATTCGCCATCGTCATCAAAGTATTTTGGGTCGTCAATTGGTCTAGGTGATGCGCCTCGCTGAACCGGTGAAATCCACTTGATAGACTTCACATCCCAATGCTCCGGCACCTCCCCCAGCCAGGCCACGCCAGAGTCCTTCATGGGCGCAGCCGGGTTCAAGCCCTTGGTCACGGCGTGGGAGATGACGGCCTGGCGCTTTTCCTTTAGCAGCGCCACCAAAGCCCGCTGCTCAGCCATCAAGCCGTCGATCTTGGCGGTTTCTGTGTCGAGGAAGGTGGCGATGGCTTGTTGTTCTGCTTTAGGCGGCGAGGCCAACGCGATGCCTGCCACAAATTCCCAGCTCGCGCGCGGCATTTTTGAGCCGAATGTTGAGCCATCAACCAAGTCAATGAATTCACGATTCAGTATTTGGTATTGCGCAAAACGGCTGTGGGTATTTCGGGTCGGTCGCAGTACGTGAAAGTCACCAACGGCCTCGCCACTAGACTCAGTCAAATACGCTTTTGCAAGGTAAGGGCGCAACTTGCCGAACAAAATATCACCAGCTTCAAAAGCCACGCCGTCGCCTTCAAACTCGGTTTCTGTAGGGAGGTATCGCCCAGTCCAGCTTTCGATGTTTTCTAACGCAATGGCATGATCACGTCGATTGGTTTTTTCAGTCAAAAGCTGCAAGTTGTACTTCAGCCGCTTAACCTCCCAATGCCCCGGCACCTCCCCCAGCCACTCCACGCCGCTGTCTTTGTATGCCGGGTAGCGGGCAAAACTCATGGTTGGCCTTTCATGCTGTCAGCCCTTTGATCATCGCCAAAATCTTGTCGGTTGAGCGCTTCAAATCGGCATCTATCGCGGCCAGTGGGCGGGGCGGCTCAAACACGTAAAAGTGGCGGTTGAACGGTATTTCGTAGCCGACTTTGGTCTTGCTGTCGTCTATCCAGGCGTCGGGTGCGTGGGGCAGCACCTCGCGTTTGAAGTAGGCTTTGATGTCTTCACCCAGGGGCACGTTTTCAGTGTCGCGCAGGGCGGCATCAGGTTGGGGTTTGCCTTTGAGCTTGCCTTTTTCAGCCAGCAGCGGTTTGCCTTTGGCATCCTTGAGTGGGCGTTCTACCGTGATGGTGCTGTAGCCAAAGTCCTCGTTTTTAAAAATGCGGCTGATGGGTTTGCCATCGACCTGCGCCGCTTTGGCTGCCCCAAACAGGCGGGTAATGTCCGCAATGTGTGCGTCGCTGAGTTCTTTGCGTTTTGACCCAAGACTCTTGCGCATTTTTTGCCACATACCGGATGCGTCAATCAGTTGCACTTTGCCTTGCCGTGACTTGAGCTTGCGGTTGGTCAGCACCCAGATGTAGGTGCTGATGCCGGTGTTGTAAAACATGTCGGTTGGCAGGGCGACGATGGCTTCCAGCAAATCGTTTTCAAGCACGTAGCGGCGTATTTCGCTTTCGCCACTGCCTGCGCCGCCAGTAAACAGCGGTGAGCCATTGAGCACAATGGCGATGCGGCTGCCGCCGTCTTTGGCGGGTGTCATCTTGGCAATCAGGTGCAGCAAAAACAGCAGTGACCCATCGCTGACGCGCGGCAGGCCGGGGCCAAAGCGGCCGTTAAAGCCTTGGCTTTCATGCTCTTTGCGAATGACGTTTTCGACCTTTTTCCATTCCACACCAAAGGGCGGGTTGGACAGCATGTAGTCAAACTTGCGGTGGGCAAAGCCGTCGTCGCTCAGGGTGTTGCCGGGCACGATGTTGGCCACCAGCTGGCCTTTGATCAGCGTGTCGGCCTTGCAAATGGCGTAGCTTTCGTCGTTCAGCTCTTGCCCAAACATGACGGGGGCAGCTCCCACGCTGTGCTCGGCCAGGTAGTCAGCCGCTGCCGTCAACATGCCGCCTGTGCCGGCGGTGGGGTCATAAATGGTGCGCACCACGCCGGGCTTGCTCAATGTGTCGTCGTCTTCTGTCAGCAGCAGGCTGACCATGAGGCGAATCACCTCGCGCGGGGTGAAGTGCTCGCCTGCGGTTTCGTTCGACACCTCGGCAAACTTGCGGATCAGCTCTTCAAAGGCCTGGCCCATCTGGGTGTTGCTGACGGCTGCCGGGTGCAGGTCAATTTGGGCAAACTTTTCAGCCACCAGGTACAAAAGATTAGCTTTGGCCAGCCGCTCGATTTGCGCAATGAAGTCAAAGCGCTCAAAAATGTCGCGTGCGGCGGGTGAAAAGGCATTCACGTAGTCGCGCAGGTTGGTTTTGAGGTTGTCGGTGTCGCCCATGAGTTTTTTCATGTCGAGCGGCGATTGGTTGTACAGCTCTTTTTGTTTGGCGGCTTTGAGTAAAAAAGCCTCCGGGTTGACGCCTGCTTTTTTCTGCTTTTCAAGCTCTGCCAGAACGGCGGGCTTGGTCGCGTCTAAAACACAGTCCAGCCTGCGCAGCACGGTGAACGGCAAGATAACTTTTCCGTATTCAGACTGCTTGTAGTCGCCGCGCAGCAGGTCAGCGACTGACCAGATAAAAGACGAAAGCGACGATGTGCCAGCAGCCGTGGCAGATGGGTTGATGGTGGCCAAAACTTTAACCCTGCGCCATCGGGCGCGTAGCGTCGCTGCACCAGTCACTCCAGCTGCCTGCGTACAGGCCAACAGTTGATGCGTTGCCCAGCCCGGCGATCTGCATGGCGACGATGTTTGGCACGGCGCTGACGCCGCTGCCGCAGTGATGCACCACGCTGGCGGGGTCTCGGCCTGCCAGCAAGGTTTCAAACTCGGCTTTCAACTGCTCTGCGGGTTTGAACTTGCCATCAGCGCCGATATTTTGACCAAACGGGCGGTTCAACGCGCCGGGGATGTGGCCTGCAATCGGGTCGAATGGCTCAACCTCGCCCCGAAAGCGCGGTGCGCCGCGGGCGTCGATCAGGGTTTGGGTCGGTCTGCCCAGGTTGTCGGCGACGGTTTGGGTCAGCACCAGCTTTGCCAGCGCGGGCGCAAGGGTGAAATTGGTCTGAAAATGTGTCGGTTCCTGGCCGCTTGCAAGCGCACCGCCTGCCGCCTGCCACGCCTGCAGGCCACCGTCCAGCATGGCCACGTTGGCGTGACCGGCCCATTTCAGCATCCACCACAGGCGACCACAGTAGTTGGCACCGTTGCGGTCGTACACCACGGCTTGCATGTCGTTGGCCATGCCGACACTGGACAGCCATTCGGCAAACTTTTCGCGGTTGGGCAGCGGGTGGCGGCCACCTGATGCCGGTGCATCTTTGCCTTGCGCGGTGATGATGCCATGCGCACCGGGTATGCCGTGTCTGGCACTCAGCGCTGTGTCCAGGTTGGCATACACCGCACCGGCGATGTGTGACTCATTGAACTGCTTTTCCCCCAGTGCGGGCTGCGTCAGTTCGAACGTGCAGTCAAAAATACGCAGCGGTTTTTTGCTGGACAGCAACTCTTGCAACTGCGCGGCAGTGATCAGCAGGTCGTAGTTCATGAAAATGTCCTTGAAAGTTAATGTTCTTCGGCGGGCGAATTGGGTGCTGCCCGCGCTCTCAATATCGTCGCGGCAATGGCACTCAAAATGATCAGTCCCATACCAGCCCAGCCCAGCAAAGGTATCAGGTCACCGAACAAAACCAGGCCATACAGCGCTGAAAAAATAATGCCCGAGTATTGCAGGTTGGCCACCATCAGTGTGCCGCCATGGTTGGTTGACATCGAATATGCCTTGGTCATGCACAACTGGCCCAGGCTGGCCAAAAGGCCTATCGGTAGTAGCCACAGCGCGTGTCGCCAGTCCCACGCTGACAAACCCATCAGCACCATGCCCAGCGCCCCGGCAATGGTGGAGCCAACAGCAAAGTAAAACACGGTTCGCGCTTCCGGCTCGCCCATGCTCGCCAGCACCATCACCTGCATGTAGGCAAACGCAGCCCCCAAGCCCGACAGCAAACCAATCAGCCCGGCAAAGGCCTGGTTTTGTGCGATGGTGGGCCGCAGCAGCATGACGACGCCTGCAAAACTGGCCAAAATGGCGGCTACCAGCGGCCCCTGCGACTGGATGCGTTCTCCTGCCTTGGCAAACATCAGCGTGCCGCCGACCAAAAACGCTGCAATCCACACGCTGCTCATGTAGTTCAGCGTCATGGCGGTGGCCAGGGGCAAGTTGGCAATGGCGTAAAACCAGGCCGACAGCGCGACCACGCCCACCACACTGCGCCAGATGTGCATGGGCAGCACCTGTGTTTTAAGCGACGTGCCACGCATGTGCGCAAAAACCGCCATAAAGACAATGCCAATCACGCCCCGGTAAAACACCAGTTCGGCGTTGTTGAAGTAGCTTGACGCAAACTTGACACACACTGCCATGGTGGAGAAAACAAAGGCGGAAAGCACCATCCAGACGGCTTGCATGTTTTTTTCTTTATTTCAGGGCTTTTCAGGCCGTTTTCAGGTGTGTTTTAGGGGTTTTGACCAATCAATACGGGCGCAAGCAGCTCCTGAATCAATAGCGGTTGATGCACCCCTCAAATCATCTGCGTGGTCTTGCTCGCACCCATTTCGCGCCTGTACCACTCGTGAAAGTGCTGCATGCCGTCTTCCATTGGGCTCTGGTAGGGGCCAAACTCGTTGTCGCCACGATCCAGCAGCGCTTTGCGGCCAGCGTCCATGCGCAAGGCGATTTCATCGTCTTCCACGCAGGTTTCCATGTAGGCGGCTTGCTGCGCTTCAATAAATTCACGCTCAAAGGCGCAAATTTCTTCAGGGTAGAAAAACTCAACCACATTGAGTGTTTTGTCGGGTCCGCGCGGGTGCAGCGTGCTGACGACCAGGGCATGCGGGTACCACTCCACCATCACATGCGGGTAATAGGTCAGCCAGATGGCGCCGTACTTGGGGGCCACGCCCTTGCGGTACTGCAGCACCACATCGTGCCACTTTTTATAGGTGTCGGTACCGGGTTTGCCCAGCTTGTCTGACACACCCACGGTTTGCACTGAAAAGTTCGGTTGCAGCTCCCATGTCAAGTCATGGGTGGTGACAAAACCGCCCAGGCCGGGGTGAAACGGGCCGACATGGTAGTCCTCCAGGTACACCTCAATGAAGGTTTTCCAGTTGTAGTTGCATTCGTGCAGGTGCACCTTGTCAAGCTGGTAGCCTGAAAAGTCCAGGTCTTTGGCAACGCCCAAACCGCTCATGTCACGCGCAATGTCCCGGCCGGTATCTTCAAACACCAGACCGTTCCAGGTGGTGGTTTTGTAGCGGTTCAGGTTCAGGCAGGGGTCAATCTCAAAATGCGGCGCGCCAATCAGCTCTCCCGACATGTTGTAGGTCCACCTGTGCAGCGGGCACACAATGTTGCTGCCAGTGTTGCCGCGCCCTTGCAACATGGTGGATTGGCGGTGGCGGCAGACGTTGGAGATCAGCTCAATGCCCGACGCATTGCGCACCAGCGCGCGGCCTTCACCTTCATGTGGCAGGGCATAAAAGTCGCCCAGGTGGGGCACCGCCAGCTCATGGCCCAGGTAGCGCGGGCCCTTGGCAAACAGCTTTTGCTGCTCGCGCTGGTACAGGGCGGCATCAAAATAACTGGAGATCGGGAGCTGGCTGGTGGCCTGCAGCAGGCGAAGGCTTAAATCGGACATCGGTGCATGGCGGCGGGCAGCCGCAGGGAGGTGACCTTCAATTTTACCCGTGCAACAGGCGCTGGCCGGCAAAATCGGCCCGTCGAGCCTTTAAAATCAAAACTTCACGCTCAACACCATGGCCAAATCCACAACTCCTCCTGCCCCCGCCTTACCGGCCACCTATGAGATTGCACTGCAAGAACTGGAAGGTTTGATTTTTAGTCTTGAGTCAGGCCAATTGCCGCTGGACCAGCTACTTGCCGGTTACCAGCGCGGTGCGCAGTTGCTGGCTTTTTGCAAAAGCAGACTCGAAGCGGTTGAAAGCCAGATCAAGGTGCTGGAAGGCACTGAGCTCAAGCCCTGGCCTTGATGACAAATCACCCATAAAAAAAACCGTGAACGACACCCTTTCTGAATTTCGTCTGGCCGACTGGAGCTCCCTGCAACTGACTCAGGTCGAGCTTGCCTTGAGCCGATGGGTGGCGTGCCCTGTCAGTGAGCCCGCGCCTGCGGGTCTGGGGGACGCCATGCGCTATGCCGTCCTTGACGGCGGCAAGCGCCTGCGCCCACTGCTGGTGCTGGCAGCGTGCGAGGCTGTTAATGGCAACCCGCAAGCCGCCTTGCGCGCCGCCTGCGCAGTCGAGCTGATTCATGCGTATTCGCTGGTACACGACGACATGCCGTGCATGGACAACGATGTGCTGCGCCGTGGCAAGCCCACCGTACACGTCAGGTTTGGGCAGGCCCAGGCTTTGCTGGCGGGTGATGCCCTGCAGGCCCTGGCGTTTGAGCTGTTAACTCCCGATGACGACACCGTGGCTACCGACACGCAGGCGCGCCTGTGCCGCATGCTGGCCCGCGCTGCGGGCGCTCAAGGCATGGCAGGTGGGCAGGCGATTGACCTGGCCAGTGTCGGCATGCCCCTTAACTCGGCACAACTGCACGAGATGCACCGCCTGAAAACCGGTGCCTTGCTGCAAGTCAGTGTGCTGATGGGGGCCTGTTGCGGTTCGGCATCTGGCGAGGTGACGAACGCCCTGCGTGACTACGGCGCGGCGGTCGGCCTTGCCTTTCAGGTGGTTGATGACATTCTGGATGTCACGGCTGATTCAGCCACACTCGGCAAAACGGCTGGCAAGGATGCTGCTCAGGACAAACCCACGTTTGTGTCGCTGATGGGTCTTGAGGCGTCCAGACATTACGCCGCCCAGTTGCTGGCGCAGGCGTTGGCCAGCCTGGACAAAGTCGACAAAACCAGCCTGCATGGCTCGTCAGCCTTGAGGGCGCTGGCTGATATGCTTGTGAACAGGCAACATTAAACAATCCGCCCAGACTGTAATGAACACCACGATGACCCCTTTGCTCGACACGATTGAAAGCCCGGCAGACCTGCGCAAGCTCGCGCGTGGTCAACTTAAAACACTGAGCGATGAGCTGCGTGCTTACTTGCTGGATGCTGTGTCCAAAACCGGCGGTCACCTGAGCTCCAACCTGGGGACGGTTGAGTTGACAGTGGCGCTGCACTATGTCTTCAACACGCCTGAAGACCGCCTGGTGTGGGACGTCGGCCACCAGACTTACCCCCATAAAATTTTGACGGGCAGGCGTGAGCGCATGGGTAGCCTTCGCCAGTTGGGCGGCCTGTCGGGCTTTCCGCGCCGGGACGAGAGCCTCTACGACACCTTTGGCACGGCGCATTCATCGACCTCGATTTCTGCTGCATTGGGCATGGCGCTGGCTGCCAAACAAAAAGGCGAAGACCGCTATTCGGTGGCCATCATTGGCGATGGTGCCATGAGCGCCGGCATGGCCTTTGAGGCTCTGAACAACGCCGGTATTCAAGATCACTGCAAGATGCTGGTGGTGCTCAATGACAACGACATGAGCATCAGCCCGCCCGTCGGCGCGCTCAACCGTTATTTGGCGCAACTCATGAGTGGCCGCTTTTATGCATCGGCTCGCAATGTGGGCCGGCAGGTTCTCAGCGTGGCACCGCCACTGCTTGAATTGGCCAAGCGACTGGAGACCCATGCCAAAGGCATGGTGGTTCCCGCCACACTGTTTGAAAATTTTGGCTTCAACTACATCGGCCCCATTGACGGTCATGACTTGGACTCCCTGGTGCCGACACTGGAGAACATCAAACAGTTGATGAAAAACGGCTCCGGCCCGCAGTTTTTGCATGTGGTGACCAAAAAAGGGCAAGGCTACAAGCTGGCCGAAGCTGACCCGATTGCCTACCACGGCCCCGGCAAGTTTGACCCGGCCAAGGGCTTGCAAAAAGCCCTGACACCGCCCAAGCAAACCTTCACCCAGGTCTTTGGCACCTGGCTGTGCGACATGGCGGCGCATGACGCACGGCTGGTCGGCATCACCCCCGCCATGCGCGAAGGCTCGGGCATGGTCGAGTTTCATCAGCGCTTTCCCGAGCGCTACCACGACGTGGGCATTGCCGAGCAGCATGCCATCACCTTTGCTGCAGGCATGGCCTGTGAAGGCCTCAAGCCCGTGGTGGCCATTTACTCCACGTTTTTGCAGCGTGGCTATGACCAGCTGGTCCACGATGTGGCGCTGCAAAACCTGCCGGTGGTGTTTGCACTGGACCGCGCGGGTCTTGTCGGTGCAGACGGTGCAACGCATGCGGGCGCTTATGACATTCCGTTTTTGCGCTGTATCCCCAACATGAGCATTGCCTGCCCGGCCGACGAGCGCGAATGCCGCATGCTTTTGAGCAGCGCATTTGAGCAAAACCACCCGGTAGCGGTGCGTTACCCGCGCGGCGCGGGTGCAGGTGTTGCGACCGAGGCAAATCTGGACGCGCTGCCGTTTGCCAAAGGCGAAGTGCGTCGTGAAGGCAAGGGTATCGCGATTCTGGCCTTTGGCACGCTGTTGTATCCGGCACTTGCCGCTGCTGAAAAGCTGGGCGCAACGGTCGTCAACATGCGCTGGGCCAAGCCCCTGGATGTTGATTTGCTGTATCTTGTCGCGTCCACCCACGCTGCACTGGTCACGGTTGAAGAGGGCGCCGTGATGGGCGGTGCTGGCAGTGCGGTGAGCGAGGCTCTGCATGCAGGGGGTTTGCTCAAACCCGTGCTGCATCTGGGTTTGAGGGATGAGTTCATCGAGCATGGCGACCCGGCCAAACTGCTCGCCATGCAGGGGCTGGACGCCGCAGGCATTGAAGCGGCCATCACCGCCCGCTTTGGCGAACTGATTGAAACAACCAAGCCCGTGAAGGTTGCGCTCAAGTCAGTAGCTTGACAGCTTAGTGTCAGCTCTTCAAGGGTAAACCCCGCCGCTTGCAGGGCGACGCATTTTTACAATTCCGGGCGTGAGTACCCTCATCCCCATTTCCAATACTTTGCGCAGACGCGGATTGATCAAGCGAGCGGGTATTGCAGGCATGCTGACTGCTTGCGCTGCACCCGCTGTACACGCACAGGCTGCGGTGCGCTGGCGTCTGGCGTCCAGTTTCCCCAAGTCGCTGGACACCATTTACGGCGGTGCTGAAATTTTTGCCAGACACCTTAAAACGGTATCAGGAGGCAAGTTTGATGTGTCGGTTCATGCCGCTGGTGAATTAACCCCCGCTTTTGGCGTGGTTGACGCTGTGCAACGTGGCACCGTTGAGGCGGCTCACACCGCGCCCTACTATTTTTTTGACAAGAACGAAACCTTTGCAATTGGCGGTGCCATTCCTTTTGGTCTGAACAGCCGCCAGATGAGCGCCTGGACGTTTCACGGCAATGGCCTGAAGCTCATGCGCGAGTTTTATGCAGACTACAACATCATCAACTTTGCCTGCGGCAACACAGGTGCGCAAATGGGCGGCTGGTTTCGCAAAGAGATCAGGACACTTGGCGACATGAAGGGCCTGAAGATCCGCATTGGCGGTTTTGGCGCCGAGGTGCTGAAGCGCCTGGGCTCGGTGCCGCAAAGCATTCCGGGTGGCGAGATTTATCAGGCGCTTGAAAAAGGCGCGATTGATGCTGCCGAATGGATAGGTCCGTATGACGACCAGAAGCTGGGCTTTAACAAGGTCGCACCCAACTATTACTACCCTGGCTGGTGGGAGGGCGGCTTGCAGCTTGACCTTTACGTTAACCAGAAAGCTTATGCAGCTTTGAGCCCCGAGTTCAAGGGGATGGTCAATATCGCCAGCATGGCCGCCCATGTGGACATGCAGGCCAAATACGATGCCCGAAACCCTGCCGCGCTCAAGCAACTGGTCAGCGCAGGCGCCAAGCTCAGGCCCTTTCCGGCAGACGTGATGAATGCGGCTTTCAAGGAGTCCATGAGGCTTTACAGCGAGCTGTCAGACAAAAACCCCGCATGGGCCAAGGTCTATGCCGACTACGCAAAATTTCGGGGTGAACAAAACCTGTGGTTTCGGTTCACCGAGGCGACCTTCGACCGCTTCATACAGGGTCAAAAGTTATAGCCCTATCGGGTGTGTGTCTTTGTAAAAACTACGGGTAAAAACCGGGTCAGTGTTGAGGAGAACACTGACAAAATGAGCAACTCAGTCGTGGGGTCAGGCAGGTTCTGAAGAGAGCCTGTCTGAAGATACGGCGGATCAATGCAGTGTGAAAACTTAAGTTAATCAACCTCTCAGGAGATATTCATGGATCGTCGTTCCCTTATTAAAAATGCCGGCATTGCCGGTGTACTGGCTGCAGGTGTTGCGCCCGCAGTGCATGCGCAGGAAGCCATTCGCTGGCGTCTGGCGTCAAGCTTTCCAAAAGCACTTGACACCATTTACGGCGCTGCTGAAACTTTCTCCAAAAAGGTCAGCGAAATGTCTGGCGGCAAGTTCCAGATTTCTGTACACCCAGGTGGCGAGTTGATGCCTGCAATTGCCGGTATGGTCGACAACATCCAAAAAGGCACGACCGAGATGGTGCACACCGCACCGTATTACTTCTTTGGTGTGAATGATGCTTTTGCATTGGGCTGCGCTATTCCTTTCGGCCTGAACAGCCGCCAGATGACCGCCTGGATGTACCAGGGCAACGGCCTGAAGCTGATGCGCGAGTTTTACGGCAAGTACAACATCGTGAACTTCCCGATGGGCAACACCGGTGCTCAAATGGGCGGCTGGTACCGCAAAGAAATCAAAACGCCAGCAGACATCAAGGGCCTGAAATTCCGCGTCGGCGGTTTTGCTGGCAAAGTGATGACCCGCATGGGCGCTGTGCCACAAAACATTCCTGGTGGCGAGATTTACCAGGCTCTTGAAAAAGGCACGATTGATGCTGCTGAGTGGGTAGGACCGTATGACGACCAGAAGCTAGGCTTTAACAAAGTCGCGCCGTTCTACCACTACCCAGGCTGGTGGGAGGGTGGCCCACAGCTGGACGCTTTCGTCAACAAAACAGCTTACGACAAGTTGTCGCCAGAAAACAAGGCGATTCTGGAGTCCGCAGCTGCCTTCGCGCACACCGACATGCAAGCCAAGTACGACGCACGAAACCCAGCGGCTCTCAAAGCACTGGTTGGCGCTAAAACGAAACTGGTGCCATTCCCCAAGGCTGTGATGGATCTGGCGTACAAAGAGTCCATGGCTTTGTATGCTGAAATCGGCGCTACCAACCCTGACTGGAAAAAGATTTACGACGACTACTCAGAGTTCCGTAAAGAGCAGAACCTCTGGTTCCGTTTCACCGAAATGCGCTTTGACCAGTTCATGCAATCGCAAAAACTGTAAGCTGTCTACAGCTTGAAAAAACCACGCCCAGGCGTGGTTTTTTTTCGCCTGCATGATTTCATGCAGCAACTGGCAGGCGTAAAAAAAGAGGCTCAAGGCCTCTTTTTTGTTTGTAGACAAGCGTCTTACTTCTTCTTGTCTTTCTCATTGGCTTCCAGAATCGCCTTCATCGGGTCTTCTTCTTTGCCATCCGCAGGCTTGGCTTCAGCGCCCGCTTCGGTAGCCTTGGCATCTTCTGCTTCCTGCTTGATTTCTTCTTCTGTCTTGGGAATCAGCATCTGCTCCATGATCTGGTCTTTGTTCAGCATCTCGGTTTTTTCGATGCCGCCCGTGACCAGGCTCGGGAAGATCATGATGGCCGCCACCATGATGAGCTGCAAGATGATAAAGGCAATCGATCCTTTATAAATCTCGGTGGTGGTCACAGCTGGAATCGTGGCTCCTGTCACGCGGTCTTTGTAGTCAAACTTGGCAGCCACACTGCGCAGGTAAAACAGGGCAAAACCAAAGGGAGGTGTCAGGAAAGAGGTTTGCAGGTTCATGGCGATGATCACGCCAAACCAGATCATGGCGTCGTCCACAGTCATGCCGGGCACAATACCCGGCAGGATTTTTTCAGCCACAGGCGCAAGCAACGGGATGATGATGAAGGCGATTTCAAAGAAGTCGATGAAGCAGCCCAGAATGAACACCAGAATGTTCACCACAATCAAAAAGCCCCAGGCGCCGCCCGGCATGCCCGTGAACAAACGTTCGACCCAGAAATGGCCATCTGCTGCGTTAAAGGTGAAACTGAAGACCGTTGAGCCGATCAGGATGAACAGCACAAACGAAGCCAGCTTGGCGGTGTTCTCCAGTGCCTGCTTGAGCAGCGACATGTTGATGCGGCGTTTGCCCAGTGCCAGAATCAGCGCACCTAATGCACCCATCGCACCGCCTTCAGTCGGCGTTGCGATGCCCAGGAAAATCGTACCCAGCACCAGAAAGATCAGAATCAGCGGCGGCATCAGGACAAAAGTCACTTGCTCCGCCAGTTTTGACAGCAGACCCATGCCCGTCACGCGGTTGAAGATGGCCAGCGACAAGCCCAGCAGTGATGCCAGCGTCATGGACAAAATCACGATTTCGTCGCCAGCTGCTGGCAGGGGACGTTCAAGCATGGGCGTCAAAACCGCGTTGTGTACCCTTGACCATGCAAAGCCAGCAGTTGCGCAAATCACAACCAGCACCAGCAAAGACCGGTGACCTGATGAGCCGTTGGCTTCTTTATAGATCCGGGCTTCAGGCGGCAATGGCGGCACCATGGCGGGTTTGACAAACGCCACCACCACGATAAACAAAATATACAAACCGACCAGCAGCAAGCCCGGCACCAGCGCGCCTGCATACATGTCGCCCACAGAGCGGCCCAACTGGTCAGCCAGCACGATCAGCACCAGCGACGGCGGGATGGCTTGCGCCAGCGTGCCAGAAGCCGTGATGGCCCCTGTGGCAATCACCCGGCTGTAGCCATAGCGCAGCATGATGGGCAGCGAGATCAGGCCCATTGAGATCACCGCAGCAGCTACAACGCCAGTCGTGGCAGCCAGCAATGCACCGACCAGAATCACCGCAATTGCCAGACCGCCGCGCAGTGGGCCAAACACCTGGCCCACGGTTTCAAGCAGGTCCTCGGCCATGCCGGATCGTTCAAGAATAATGCCCATGAAGGTAAAGAACGGAATCGCCAGCAGCGTGTCGTTTTGCATGATGCCAAAAATACGCGACGGCAAGGCCTGAAACAGATTGGCCGGAAAGAGTCCAGCCTCCATCCCGATAAAGCCAAACGCCAGGCCCGTGGCAGCCAAACCAAAAGCCACCGGAAAGCCAGTCAGCAGCAGCAGGAACAGGCCTGCAAACATGAGCGGCACAAAATTTTGTGCGAGGAAAGCTGATTCCATTTTATTTTTCTCCAAGCAGGCGAGCGGCGGCTACTTTTTCAAGCGCTTCCATTTGTTTTTGATCATCTGATTTGGCGGCCTCGCCACCAATCGGGTCTTCAATCATGCCGCGCAAAAACGCAATGCGCTTGATCAACTCAGACACGCCCTGCATCATCAAAAAGGCAAAACCCACAGGCACCAAAAGGTAGGCAGGCCAGCGAATCAGGCCGCCCGCGTTTTGCGACATTTCGCCGTTGTTGTAGGCATTGGTGAAGACGGGCCAGCTCAAGTTGATCATCAACAAACAAAACGGGAAAAGCACTGCAAGAATGCCCACCACATCGACCCAGTTGCGGGTACGGTCTGACAGGCGGGTAGAAATGAAGTCGATTCGAACATGCGAGTTTTTCAAAAACCCGTAGCCCGCACCCAGCATGAACACCGCTGCAAACAAATACCACTGGATCTCCAGCAGACCGTTGGAACTGATATCAAAAGCCTTGCGCACAATAGCGTTGCCAGCGCTGATCAGGGTGGTGGCAAGAATCAGCCACATGGTGGTCTTGCCCAAAAAGGTGCTGATGCTGTCTATCACCCGCGACAGCGTAAGGAAAGGGGTCATAAGGAATGTCTCCAGGAAAGAAATAATCAATGCGATGCATGAGTCCTGTTGCGCCCACGAATGCGCATTCCAGACCTACTGAAAGCTGGCTAGATGGTAACTGGGAAGGTCAGCTTGACGCTTAAGAAATGCTGACGCAAGTGCACGGGGTTTACCCTGAAGCCAATGGCAGATTTAATAAACGCTGACGCCTGAGTGAATCGGCTCTGGTTTCGTGCAGGCCAGTTGGTTCCAGTGCGGATACGACCAAGTTTAAAACAAGGCGGTTTTCAACAGCAGGCTCAAACAATTCAGCCCGGCGTGCGCACTGGCTTTGCAGACCCGCCAAAAAAGCAGGCTCAGTGGCGCAGCGCTTGACCAGTGCCGCCAGGCCTGCCGCATCACCCACCGCAAAATAGCCCGCGTAGTCGGCCCCTAACATGCCCACATTGCCGCTGATGTGCGAAGCGAGGACAGGCGTGCCAGACTGAACAGCCTCCAGAATCACATGTGCGCCGCCCTCCATCACGGATGCATTGACCAGCACATGGGCACGCTTGATACGCTGGCGCGTCTGGGCTCTTGGCAGGCCGCCCAGCCATTTGTAGCTGGCGATATCGGCTGCCACAGCTTTTGCAGCGATGGCCAATTTGGCGTCCAGCACGTCACCAATTTGCTCAAAGTGGATATTTTTTGAACCACACAGCCGGGCCGCCTGCATGAATGTCAGCGGGTCTTTTTCATCGCGCAAATGCCCCACCATGACGGCCGTCAATCGCCGGGCTGATTTGACAGCGGGTGCCAGTCGCGGCGCCGATTGAAAAATCACGCGGGCTTTGGATCGCAGCGCTTTGGGCAAGACCGCCAGACCCGCTTCTTGCAGCACCACCACGTGGGTGGCCAAGTGCAACGACTGCTGGGCGCTGGTGTCAAACGCAATGTCGCGGTACAGGTCTGTACCCGTTAAAACCAGAATGAGCGGTTTGCCAGGATGCTGCGCCGCCCAGGCATGAATAGACGCTGCCGACCGCCGGGCATGCAGCGCAATCATGGCATCTGCGTTTGTGTCAGTGGCTGTCCAGCCTTGGGTGATCGCAATGTCACAATGTTCAGACAAAAACTTCGCCCAGCGGTGTGCGGTATGCCAATTGCCATTGTTGGCTTGTGCCGTGGCTGGGCTGACCAGGACTATTTTTGACTTCAAATCAAGCACCTTTTAATGCCAACATTTAATGCCAACAGGGCTAGCGCGACCAGCACAGCAGGGCAAATCGATTCGCCCCTGATGCGCAGCAGCGGCAAAGAGCTGCTGTCGCTGGCGCTGATGGATGCGCGCAATCATACGCTGCACCTTTTTGCGCAATATCAACAAGCTCTCGAAGGCATTAACTATGTTGTGCCGCAGGGCGAGTCGGTCAATCCGCCGCTGTGGGAACTGGGTCATATTGGCTGGTTTCAGGAGTGGTGGATTGCGCGAAACATGCAGCGTGCGCTGGGCACGCGCTGCGAGCCCGACCACACGCGGCTGGCCAGCATCGAGCCCAACGCCGACCGCTGGTGGAACAGCAGCCATGTGGCCCACAACACGCGCTGGCAGCTGGACTTGCCCAGCGCCAACAACATCCGCGCCTACCTGCTCGACACGCTGGAGAGCACGCTGGACCTGCTTGAGAAAGCCGACGACACAGACGATGCGCTGTACTTTTACCGGCTGTGCCTGTTTCATGAAGACATGCACAGCGAAGCACTGGTTTATATGGCTCAAACGCTTGGCATCGCCTTTGACAAAGACATGGCGCAGGCCTTTACCCCCGCACCCCTGACCCTGCGCGAGCCGCTGCTGATACCGGCTTGTACTTGGCAGATGGGCAGCGGCCATGAGGGCTTTTCATTTGACAACGAAAGACCCGACAACAGCGTTCACGTGCCCGAGTTTGAAATTGACGCGCAGCCTGTGACATGGGCGCAGTATGTTGAGTTTGTGGATGACGATGGCTACGACCGTCAGGAACTGTGGAGCGCTGAAGGCTGGCATTGGCTGCAAAGTCTTGCAAATGACGAAGGCCGCCGTGCCCCGCGCTATGTTGACCAGATCGGCGTTGCCAGCGGCGCTGTGATGCAAACCCGCTTTGGCACCGCCCGGCGCATGCATGGCAGCCAGCCTGCCCTGCACATGAGCTGGTACGAGGCGGATGCCTGGTGCCGCTGGGTCGGGCGGCGCCTGCCGTTTGAAGTCGAATGGGAAGTTGCGGCGCACACGGCATCAAAGCGCGGGTTTTTGTGGGGCAATGTGTGGGAATGGACGGGGACGACGTTCAGGGGTTATTCAAGCGAAACAGGTGGCTTCAAACCCGACCCGTACCAAGACTATTCTCAGCCCTGGTTCGGCACCCACAAAGTGCTGCGCGGCGCATCATTTGCCACCCGTGCGCGCATGAAAAGCCCCAAATACCGCAACTTTTATTTGCCTGAGCGGGATGATATGTTTTGCGGGTTCAGGTCTTGCGCGCTATAAAAATGGTTTTGTAGGTCGGGTTTGCCCTGCGGGCGTAGCCGGATGCAAGCGGTGAGACGGGTGGTGGTTGTAGTATCCGTGGTGTCGCTTTACGCTTCGCTAACTCGACCTACGAGGCTCGCTCAACATATCCTTGACAATATCATTTGACGCGATCTTCATATTCATGTTCTAGGAATTATTCATGCGTATTTTGCTTATTTTTTTTGCGCTGGTATCAAGCACCGCTTCATTTGCTCAAAGCCTTAAATTCCCTGTTGAATGCGATGTCAGATACAGAACGCCATCGGTTGAAGCGCTTTGCGTACATCATCGAGCTGCGACTATTGAAGCCGAAGAGAAATATGTCACAGCTTTTGTGCGATTGAACTCAATAAATGATTGGAGGAAGCTGCAAGATATCAGGATTAGATTCGTGAACCGGTTCAATGCATGCGCGGCACAGGGCAATGCGGATGCGGCTGCTGAATGCCTTACTCCTGCCTTCGACTCGTTTATAAAAGAGTTGCCCAAGTACCAGCCAGGCCAGTTACTCGGCAACCAAAATACGCAGGTTGATTCCGCTGCCGCATGGTTAATAGTTACCAGCAGATCTGTATTAGATTCATGTTTCACTGAAAGAATAAAGATATTGGACGATAGGATTTCACCTGCTAGAGACATTGCACAAAGCATCGGTACCGAAGCATGTGTAGAGTCAGGTAAAGCGTGAAATTTGAAAGTTGCGTTTTAACGCATTAGTATTACGAGTGAGGGACTTGCAGAATTAAAAATCAGCAAACACCCAAACTCGCTTAGCGCTTAAATTTTAAGCACTTTTAGCTTGGCTTGGCACTGGCTCAGGGTTAGCGCATCAATTCCCCCTCGCTTCTCGCA
>JBILXX010000058.1:0-22856 GCA_044378095.1 Polaromonas sp. | reverse complement strand
AAGTAGCTTGGCTGAAATTTGCGGCTGTGCCGATTTGCCGCTGACAGCGGACTTGGTTGTAGTGCGGGGCATGTAACTCCTTTGGGGGAATGGTATGCCTCAAACACAAAATTTCTGACAGGCTCCCTCAATGCTCCGACCTGACGGATTGCCGACCGGACCTAGAAGGTAGTCCACCAACCCCAAGCAAAGCCAATGTTTATGGGACTTTGCTGGGTTATCCGCCATCATCCTACCCCTAGTCATTGGGGTGAATCGACCCTATTCACGGCTGCATTGCGCACCTAAATTCCCCACTCTTGCTGCATTTCGCGGCAATAACCGCCACACGGCGATAAAGGGGTTTAGCAATGTTGATTTTGAGATTGCCCGAAGTTAAGCGGCGCAGGGGGTTTAGAGCTGACGCCAGCGTTTACAACGAAGTGCGGGACGGACTATGCACCATTGGGGTTGCAATAAGTCAAAGGTCAAAAGGGTGGCCAGATTACGAAATTGATGCCATCAATACGGCGCGTGTTGCGGGCAAGTCAGACGCTGAAATACGCGAGCTGGTGAAAGCCTTGCATGACAAGCGTACCGACCCAGCCAACGCGCTGGCCACGGTTTGAAAGGGCTGGCCATGTACAGTACATCCATCACTTTAAAATTAATAGCTGCTTGCGCCCGTATTTATTGGGCTACAGCCCAATTTACTATAAAAATAGCGCTGGTTTTTGCCGCTATGGTCAGGGGTTTTGTATGAACTCGACCCTTGACACCCTGGCCAGTACCAACGACCTGGACTACCCCACCGGGCAGCGCGGCGGCAAAGCGTTTGCCACGCTGGCGGCGCGGTTTGCCTTGCTTGGCTACCAACTGACCCGCACCGACCCGCTGGACGGGTCAGTCAGTTACTACGCGGCGCGCTACGGACTTGTGCGCTGCTTGCCAACGCTGTGCGATGCGCAGCAATTGATAACGCACCTGGAGGCCACGCCATGACCACGAATCCGCAAAATAACGAGCCACCAGAGCCAGAAAAAAAGAAGGCCGCAACCTTGGAAAAGATCGCAGCCCTTGAAGCTATCAGAAACGAGTTTAAAGGCACTGCCAGCCGTTCGCAAGCGGCGCGGCTGCTGGAGGCGCTGGCGCGCTATTCCATCAACACGTTTGAGGCCATGCGCTACCTGGACGTGTACCACTGCCCGGCGCGCATATTGCAGCTACGCAAGCAGGGGCACAACATCATCACGCACTGGCAAACCGTGGTGACTGAAGCAGGCGAACGCCACCGGGTTGGCTTGTATGTGCTCAATAGCGGGGCTGGCCAGCATGGCGGGCATTAGGCACAAGGGCAGCAAGTACACCGAGGGCTTTACAGGCATTGTGCATAGCGTGTTTGAAAGCCCGGCGTTTACTGCCCTAAGCCCCCATGCCTGCAAGCTGCTGCTGGAGCTGGCCGGGCAGTACCGGGGCAATAACAACGGCAATTTGACGGTGGCCTGGTCAGTGGTCAGCCAGCGGGGCTGGCGGTCACGCTCTACGCTGTGGCGCTGCAAGGCTGAATTGATCAAAGCCGGGTTTGTGTACGTGACCCGCAAGGGCCACATGCCGCGTACTTGCGAGCTGCTGGCGTTGACCTGGTTTGCCTTGGACGTATCGCCCAAGTTTGACCCTGAAGCGCTGGCCTGCTTTAAAGCCAAGGCCTACCGGGTCAATGCGCCTTTGCCTATTCCTGCTATCAAAGTTAAACCTGATTGGTCATTGCCCAACGGGGGCAGGCCAGCGGCTGCAAAACGCAATCCTTTGTCCACGGCTGAAACATGCACCGCGCTACAAGCCCACTAGCGAAACCATGCCCACCTAAAAAGGGGCTTCAATGTTTCAGACGTGGACTTGTAGGCCACCTTTTGGGGGCTTTCAATGTTTCAGCCGTGGACACCTTTATAGACAAGCCATTCTCTGTTCTCAGTCTCTGCTGCTTTCCTGCCCTTGAATGCATGGCGCGGCCCACCAAAAACACGACCAAACATTAAAAGGGGCAACATGGCCACAACCAAAAAAGTATCCAAAGCCGCGCTGCAACCGACCACCGTCAAAATCAGCGAACTGACGAAAGCCGATAAAGCGCGGTTGACCTTGTCGCCATCACTCAACAGCGCGACAGTGATCCAAGCCTATCAGGGCAATTTGATGGGCAAAGACGTTGATTTAAGCGCGTTGATTGACCAATTGCGCGACACCTGCACAGCGGTCAAGGGCGGTGACTTGCACGCGCTGGAGGCCATGCTGATCAACCAAGCCACGGCGCTGCAAACCATTTTCACCAGCCTGGCACGCAGAGCGCAAGACCAGCAATATCAAAAGAACTTGGAGGCGTTTTTGGGGCTAGCCTTGAAAGCGCAGGCGCAAAGCCGGGCCACCATATCGGCGCTGGTTGACTTGAAATACCCAAGGCAGGCCACGTTTGTAAAACAGGCCAATATTGCCAACGGGCCGCAACAGGTCAATAACGGCACGGCGGCGGGCGCTATTTCTGAGCAATACGCGCAAGCGCGCACGCACGCGGGAAAATCCGCACCTGAGCAAAACAAACTATTGGAGGCGAATCATGGGCAACCCGGCAAAAGGATGGACACCAGAGCGGCGCAAACGGCAGAGCGAAGCTATCAGGCAGTGGAAACCGTGGAGCAAGTCAACCGGGCCAAAAAGCCCCGAGGGTAGGGCGGTGGTGGCGCGCAATGCCTGGCGGGGCGGGCATTGGCTGATGCTACGGCAGGCCGTGAAGGAGTTGAATGGGGCTTTGCGTGATCAAAATAGCTGCATAAAGTAGCGTTTCATCACTAACCAAGAGACTCGAAGTAAGTGCATTTTCACTATCCTTTTTGGCGTATTTCTGATATAGTGATCCATTTAAGGGGAATCAACAGATGAAAACTTTATTAATCGGCTTCACATTATTTTTGAGCGTTACAGCCGCCATCTCACAAAATTGCCAGACTATTGGAAGCCAGACCTTCTGTAACAACAGTGATGGGAGCTCTAGCACCACTCAACATATTGGAAATCAAAGCTTCACCAACCGTAGCGATGGAACCTCAACAACACACCAGCGCATTGGGAATCAGACATTCAGTAATAGCAGCGATGGAAGCAGCAGCAACACACAGCGCATTGGTAATCAGACATTCACCAATAACAGCGACGGAAGCAGCAGTAACTCGCAGAGAATCGGGAACCAACAGTTCATAAATCGCAGTAATGGAACATCAAGCAATTGCCAAAGAATTGGCAATCAGACCTTCTGCAATTGATTTGTCTGCGCAAGCCCACTGACTAAATCGACCTGCAATCCTTTTAAGTGCCCGGAAGGGGGCCCGAAATGTCTTGAGGTTGTCGTGTTGGAAACCACAGGTTATGCCACGCACAGAAAATATTCCCTGTGGCGAAAACAATCAAAAGAAAACAGGGGTAGCAAAGGCAAAGCGGGGGTACAGACGGGGGTACAAATTGCTTTAAAACCTAATAAAACCTAATATCTATGCGGGTTTCAAGACATCTTTAGAGCGGTTTCACATTTAAGGAGCGATTCTTAAAGGCCTTTTTAACGACCAATAATGTGGCGTTTATGGAAACAACGTCCATTGGTTGCTGCATTTGCGGCATCGGACCAGCAGTTGCCCATCGCGCCGATCTTCGTCAACAACCGTCAAGCGACCGTACTCGGCACAGTTGGGACAGTTGGCTTGGTCGGCCAGCGCCTCGGCATGCATCAGCAAGTACAGATAGCGCCGGAGTGCCCACACGCCAATGGCACCGCTGACCAGCACCATGCCCAAGTTGAGTAATTTTTCTGTAACAGTACCGCTTTGAAAAAGCTCAATGCAGGCCATCAGCGCAATGGTACAAAGCAAAGTAAGCAGCATGTGGGCATGGCTGGACAATAGTTCGCGCTCGTACCACTTGCGAAAACCGACTTTTCGTATGCCTTCGGCCAAATCGCGGTTCAGATAGTTGCGTTTTGCCATGTGTGCTGAGTTCTTTGATTCATTCTGTCACATAAGCGTTTTGAACGCACATCTGGGCAATCAAGAATAAATTAAGGTCAAAAAAAACACGAAAACCAGCAGCGGCTTCTCTAAACGAGTTAGTCGATGTCCAGCACGTGAAAGCCGAATGCGCCAGCGCGGCGGTCTGAAAAATATCGGGTCAGGGTTTCGCGCACGGTTCTGAATGCAATCTCGTCCCAGGGAATATCGGCTTCAGAGAACAACCTGGCCTCCATGGTCTCGGTGCCAGGGTCAAAATTCGTGTGCAGCAGCCTGGCCCTGTAAAACAGGTGCACCTGGCCAACCCGCGCAACATTCATTAGGGCGTACAGGTCCAGCATTTCAAACGCTGCGCCAGCTTCTTCGACCGTCTCCCGTGCGGCACCCTCTCGCGTGGTTTCATCCAGCTCCATAAACCCCGCTGGCAAGGTCCATTTGCCTTTGCGTGGCTCGATGTTGCGCTTGCACAGCAGCACCTGGGCACCGTCGTCACCCCAGGTAGGCAGAGTGCCCACAACATTGAGTGGATTTTCGTAGTGAACAGTGCTGCAGGCGTTGCAAACGGCGCGCAGCTTGGTGTCGCCATCGTCGGGCAATCGGTAGTCAACCGTGGCGCCGCAGCCGCGGCAATGTTTGATGGGTGAGCGCTGCATGATGACAATATGGCAATAAAAGCTTGCTATTAAATAAATAGCTTCTTACGCCCGTTTTCATTGGGTTAAAGGCTTAAAAGACGCATAAAAAACGGCCTTGAAGGCCGTTTTTCAGGAATTCTGACGCAATTATCAGGCTTTGGTGGTTTTTCCGTGCTTTTCAATCAGAGATCTGGCCGTGTCCAGCAGCTTTTTGCCATCAAAGCCTCGCTTGTTCATGTCCTCGACCCACTCCACCTCAACCGCACGGGCTTTGCGGCGGAAGTCTTGCGCCTCAGCCACGCTGACGGTGTAGATGGTGTTGCCGCGGTCACTGGCGGTCTTGCGGCCAATGCCGTCGTTGCCCTGCTGGGTTCTGCCCAGAAAGGCAGACGTGGCCATGCCAGAGTTGTTGTCGATGATCTTTTTCAAGTCGGGTGCCAGGCTGTTGTACTTGGCCTTGTTCATGGCCATCACAAAGGTGGTGGTGTACAGGCTGCCACCCGCTGGGTCAAACTCAGCGTGGAATTTGGTCAGCTCATTGACCTTGACAGAGGGCACAACTTCCCATGGGATCACGCAGCCGTTGATGGTGCCTTTGCTCAGCGCATCGGTGATGGCTGGCAGCGGCATGCCAACAGGCGTTGCACCCAGTACGCCCAGCAGCTTGGTGACTTGACGGGTTGGGCCGCGCATTTTCATGCCGCGCAAGTCGGCGATGGACCTCACAGGCTTGTCTACGGTGTGGATCACGCCTGGGCCATGGACTTGCAATGCCAGCACCTGGGTGTCTTTGAATTCGTCGCTGGCAACGGTCTGAAAGTACTCCCAATAGGCTTTGGACGTGGCTTCAGCATTGTTCATCATGAACGGCAGCTCAAACACTTCAACACGCGGAAAGCGGCCTGCCGTGTTACCGGGCAACGTCCACACCACATCGACCACGCCGTCTTTGGCCTGGTCATACAGCTGCACAGGTGTGCCGCCCAATTGCATGGCGGGATAGCCTTCAAACTTGATGCGGCCACCAGATTCCTTTTCAACCTTTTCCATCCACGGCTTGTGCATTGACAGCCATACATTGGACTGTGGCGACATGAAGGTGTGAAACTTCAGCGTGACGGCCTGCTGGGCAATGCCTGACAGTGCGGGTACACCCAAAGCGACAGCAGCGCCTGATTTGAGGAGTGAACGGCGAGCGATCATGTGAAATTCCTTAAAAAGCAGTTGTGATTGATGTGCAAAATTTAAAGGGTTTTGAAGGTTTTGCAAACCCGTGAATGCCCTAAGCGCCAGGCTCTAAGTGATGTATTTCACCAGCCACAGTGAAATAGACGGGAAAAACAACAGCAAAATGGTTCGCAGGGTGTCGCTGATCAGAAACGGCATCACACCCTTGTAACTTTCGCTGATGGGAACGTCTTTGGCCAGGCTGTTGACGACGTAGACATTCAAGCCCACGGGGGGTGCCAGCAGGCCAAAACCTACGGTCATCAGCACCATGATGCCGAACCACAGCGCCACCGACTCTTTGGGCATGCCGAAGTCAAGCCCCATCACCATCGGGAAGAAGATCGGAATCGTCAGCAGCAGCATCGACAGCTCGTCCATCACCGCGCCCAGCACCACATAAAACAGCAAAATAGCAGTCACCACCATCAGCGGCGACAAGCCCCAGCTGCCAACCACTGCGGCCAACTGATTGGGCACCTGGGTCAAAGCCAGGGCCGAGTTCATCAGGTCTGCGCCAATGAAAATTAAAAAAATCATGGCCGAGCTTTCTGCCGTGGCGTAAAAACATTGTTTGAACTTGGCCCAGGTCAGTTCGCGCTTGAGCACAGCCGCCAGCAACGTGGCCGCCGCACCCACCGCTGCACCTTCGGTCGGCGTGAAAAAGCCGCCATAAATACCGCCAAAAACCAGTGTGAAAATCAACGCAATCGGCAATACCCCCAAAGCCAGTGCAGGGGAGAGCCCTTCGTCAGCGTCGTCAATATCAGGTGCCTGGCCGGGCACCACCCGCACGTAAATGGCAATCGCAATGATGTAGCCAAGCATCGCAATGAGCCCCGGAATCATGGCTGCGGCAAACAGCTTGGCAATATTTTGCTCCGTCAAAATGGCATAAATAACCAGCGGTACCGATGGTGGAATCAGGATGCCCAGCGTGCCGCCGGCGGCCAATGTGCCCGTTGACAGGCGGCCTGAATAACCGTGACGCTTCATTTCTGGCAAGGCCACGCTGGTAATGGTGGCCGCCGTAGCAACCGATGAGCCGCAAATCGCCCCAAACGCCGCGCAGGCAAGCACCGACGCCATGGCCAAACCGCCTTTAAAGCGAGCCATCACCGCAGCAGCAAAGCGAAAAAGCGCCTTGCTGATGCCTCCCTGCGTGGCAAAGTGACCCATCAATATAAACAGGGGAATAACCGACAAGTCATAACTGGCAAAACGCGCAAAGGCTTGGGTGTTCAGAAAGTTTGAAAACGGACCCCAGCCAGTTTGCATGACGTAGCCAATACCGCCCGCAACAAACATGGCCACAGCGATCGGCACGCGCACCGCCATAAAGACAAGCATGATGCCAAAAATGGTGCCGGTCAACGCCAGCGCGCTCATGCCTTGGCCTTGGTTGTTGCGTCAAAACCAAACAGCGCCTGATGCAGGCCGATCACCATGGACAGCACAAACGGCGGCACCATGCTGGCGTAGGCGATCCATTCAGGGAAACCAATGATTTGCGTTTCAGAGTTGGTACGCCATGAGTTCAGCCCACCCAGCGTGGTGCGCCAGGCCAACAGTGCAAACAACAGGGCCAGTAACAGCGCGCCAAATCGGTCAAGGCCAGCATTGGCCTTGTCACTGAATTTGGAAGAGAAAAAATCAACGATGATGTTGCCCCGCTGCACCTGACAAAACGGCATAAAGAGGGCAATCGCTGCGCCTGCTGCCACGCCCGTGAGTTCAAAATCACCGGTAATGGTGACGCCTAAGGTATTGCGACCAATCAGGCTGGCACAGGTCATCAAGGTGATGATGGTGAGCAACAGGCCCGCCAAGATAGCGCAAAATCTAGCCAAATTTGCAAGGATTTTCATAGCTTATTCATAGCAGTTCGCGCCTGTGTTGATGGGTCTTCAGACGACTTTGACGTGTAATTCACCCAGGCCAGCCACGCTGCCGACCATAGTGTCACCCGCGACGACCGCTGCCACACCTTCAGGTGTTCCGGTGTAAATCAGATCGCCAGGCATCAGTTCCCAGGCGGCTGACAGGTGCTCAATCGTTTCAGCCACATTCCAGATCAGTTTGGCGACATTGCTGCGCTGGCGGTCTTTGCCGTCCACCTGCACATACAGCTCGGCGTTGTTGACGTCACCGGCAAGCGCTACAGGTGTAATCGGGCCAATCGGAGCTGAATGATCAAAGGCCTTGCCAATGCACCAGGGGCGACCGGCTTTTTTCATTTCGCCCTGCAAGTCTCTGCGCGTCATGTCCAGGCCCACGGCATAGCCATAGATGTGTTTGTGAGCGTCTGCTGCCTTGATGTTTTTGCCGCCCGTGCCGATGGCCACCACCAGCTCAATTTCATGGTGGAAATTTTTCGTCAAGCTGGGGTAGGGCAGGGTGCCGACAGTACCCGCATCGACAACAACGATGGTGTCGGCTGGCTTTAAAAAGAAAAACGGAGGCTCACGGCCTGTGAAACCCATTTCTTTGGCATGCTCCTCGTAGTTGCGACCCACGCAGTAAATGCGGTGAACCGCATAGCGGTCAGTTGAACCAATAACCGGAACTGAAACAACGGGTGGTGGGGTAAAAACAAAACTTGCCGAACTTGTCATGACATTCTCTCTTCTCTGTGGATGCCCAGTGCCTGATGCACCGGACGGTCTGAAAAACTGAACAGCACACAACCTGGCTGCGAACGCAACTGCGCAGTGTGCCACGACGGGATAACGAAATGGTCACGCGGCCCAAACGGATACTCAACGCTTTTGCCATGGTGTTCAATACGGATGCTGCCGTGGCCCTCCACCACACTGAACACCGCGCCATCAGTCTGCCGGTATGGCTTGCCAGCAAAGCCTGCAGGCAAGCGCTGCATGAAAGTGGCCATGGTCGGCATGGGTGAGCCACCTGTGGCTGGGTTGACGTAACGCAGCTTGACGCCGTCCCAGGCATCGACTGCTTCATGCTGCTCCAAATTGTGCAGTGCTTCGCGCGTTCTGGCATAGGGGTAGCTGAAGATGGGCGATGTTTGGCCAAACGGTGCGTCATACCGAAGGGGCAGCATGTTGGCACCGTATTTATGAATGTTCATGCCTTCGGGTTTGGTCACTGTCTGGCTGGCAGACAAGCCGTTTTCAGCAAAACCGGCGTCAAAAAAACGGAGCATAGGGATGTCCAGGCCGTCGAGCCAGACCACGGGTTCATCGACGTCTATCTTTCCCCGGTGCCCGTGGTCGTGCCAGGTCCAGCTCGGCGTGATGATGAAGTCACCCGGCTGCATTTGGGTACGTTCGCCATCCACAGCCGTGTACGCACCCTGGCCTTCCACCACAAACCGCAGCGCGCTTTGGGTATGGCGGTGGCTGGGCGCGACTTCTCCCGGCAAGATGACCTGCAACCCGGCATACAGCGACTGGGTGATGCACGACTGGCCGCGCAACGCCGGGTTTTCAAGAATCAAGACCCGCCGTACGGCTTCTTCAGCCGTGATGAGCTGGCCTGATTGCATCAAATAGGGCCTCACATCGCTGTAGCGCCAGTGGGCAGGCAGGCAGGGTGTGCTGGGTGTGTTGGGGACAAGCGCGTGCAGCACCTCCCACAACGGGCTCATGCTGTGCTGGCTTATGGCGTCATAAAACGCTTTGCGTTCAACTGTCGTGTCGGGGGGAAGATGGGTGGCCATGAGTTAGTCCTGGTGGTCCAGATACACGCCGTTTTTAACCAGCAGTTGCTGCAACGCCCTGACATCGACATCCGCAAAAGTTTCAGCGCTTGAGAGCATCGCTGCCGCTGTGCCCGCTGCCTGCCCCATCACAAAACAGCCGCCGCTGACACGCGCTGCCGACTGGCCCTCATGCGTCATCGACGCGCAGCGCCCGGCTACTAGCAGGTTGCTAACGGTGGCAGGCACCAGCATGCGCCAAGGCAGGTCGTTGTACACCCGACCTTCGTTTGAGTCCGTGTTGTAAGGAAACTGCCATTCAATCTTGCCAGCAGTGTGCAGCTCCATCGGCCAGGCGTTGATACCAATCGAATCGTCAAACCGGCGTGACGCCAAAATGTCCTCGCCCGTCAGCCTGTACTGGCCTTGAATGCGGCGGGATTCCCTGATGCCAATTTGCGCTGCAATGTCAACAATCGCGGCAGTCGCAAAGCCAGGCACTTCCTGCCTTAAAAAGCTGAAGTAATCCGTGATCTGGCGGCGGCCCAGCAGTTCGCCATCGCTGAGTTGCCGGGCATCAGTCGCATCCATGGCCTGGCCTGCTGCATTGCCAATTTGCGTGACATTGGCACGCCACTCTGTCGGGTTTTTCTGTGGCCTGAGAATCGCTCCTTCTCGCGGGAAGTGGTATTGGCCAGGCTTGTCCATTTGCACTTGCGCCATCAGCGTGTTGATCGCCTTGAACTCGCCAACGGCTGGCACAGCCTGTGCCGCATCGACATGCCCCACCCGAAACATGGTGGTCGGGTACAACCCGCTGCCATGCCCGTCGCCTACTTCATAGGGCACACCCGCAAAATGCGCCACATCTGCATCGCCTGAACAGTCAATGAATTTGGCCGCACGAATGGCCATGCGGCCTGATTTGGTTTCAATCACCAGTGCATCAATTTGAGTATCTTGCATCACCACAGCCGCCGCCCAGGCATGAAACAGGATGTTGACACCGTTGGCTACCAGCATCTGGTCAGCAGCGCATTTCAAACTCGATATGTCGTAAGACTGAACACGAATACGGCCTTGCATGCCCTCTTGCGGCGCATTCAGGCCACCCAAAGCGGCAATGCGTTCAAGCAACTCATCAACCACGCCATGCACCACCTGCTGCATCACACCGTTTTTGCGGCCATACAGGCCTGCAAAATTGGTGACTCCGCCCGCAGTGCCCATGCCGCCCAAAAAACCATAGCGCTCCACCAGCAGCACTTTGGCGCCATGCCTGGCCGCGCTGGTGCTGGCCGCTAACCCGGCAGGCCCACCGCCAATTACAACGATGTCAAATTCGCCATAGACGGGCAGGGCGCGAGCAGGTTCAAGAACAGCGTGCAACTTGCTCACTCAATTTTGATGCCTCGCATCGCAATGATTCCGCCCATGATGGTGGTTTCGCTTTTCATGCGGCCTACCAAGCCTTCAGGTGACGTACCCACCGCTTGCCAGCCCTGATTGAACAGTTTTTGGCGTGTGTCGGCATCGCGAATGATTTTGGACACTTCAGCATTCAAACGGGCTTGCGCGGCTTTCGACAAATTGGCCGGGCCCACCAGTGCTGTCCAGACTTCAAGGTTGAAATTGCGGATTTCAGCATCTGCAAGAGGCGGGATTTCAGTGGCCAGTGGGCTGCGGCCACTGGTCAGGCCAATCGCCTTGAGTTTTCCCGCCCGGATTTGCGGCAGCGCAATGCCTGGCGGGACAAGAGCCATTTGAATCTGGCCACCCAGCAGCGCCGTGACCACTTGCGGGTTGCCTTGATAAGGGATATGAACAGCCTTCAGATCACCTGCCTTTGACTTGAGTAACTCCATCCCCAAATGCCCGACTGAGCCATTGCCGACAGAGCCGTAGTTCCACTTGTCACCAGAACTGCGCGCTTCACTGAAAAATGCGCTGCCTGACGGCAAGTTGGTGGGTGCCACCAGCACCAGTGGGGCCGTGGTTAATAACGACAGCAGCGTGAAGTCCCTGGCCGGGTCGTAGGGCAATTTGGGGTTTAACAGCTTGGCAGACGTCAGATTACCGTTGATCACAACGCCCAGCGTATGGTCGTCAGTAGCCTTGGCCACCTGGTCAGCGGCGATGTTGCCCGAGGCGCCTGGTTTATTCTCAATGATGACAGGCTGCCCCAGGATTTTTGACAAGGGTTCGGCCAGTGTGCGAGCCGCCATGTCGGGTGTTGAGCCACCCGGAAAGCCCACCAGAATGCGCACGGGCTTGGTTGGCCAGGCCGCAACAGGTTCTGGTTTTTTTAATGCATTTTGGGCTGTAGCAGCCAGAGGTATAGCGCAAGCAGCTATCAGGAACGTAGCAGATATGAATGTCAGACGCGGCATCTTGCAGGTGAAATCAGGGTGTTTCATGGCGTGATCTTTCAATTGAAAACGCTTATTTGAACAGTTTTCCAATGAGGGTTGCCAGATTCAGGCGGTGAGTAATGATATGGTTCATATGATAAGTATGCATATTTGTTATTGGCACAGTAGATACCCTAAAAGTGCGCCGTGGGCTTGCGTCTCCATTAAACTTGCCAAATGGTAAAAAGTTTTAATTTTGGTGAAGCACCTGGTCATTTGATTCGCCGGGCGCATCAGCAAGCGGTCGCCATCTTTATGGAAGAAACCGCTGGCCATGACGCTACGCCGGTGCAGTTTGCCATCTTGAACGCATTGATGGATGACCCGGGTGAAGACCAGATCACGCTGTCAAACCGGGTGGCTTTTGACCCGGCGACTCTGGGCTCAGTGATTGTCCGTATTGAAGCGAAGGGCTGGGTCACACGCAAAGCGGACCCGGATGACAAGCGCCGCAAATTGCTGTGGATCACACCCGAGGGTGAAAAGGTTGCCCTTGGCATGAAGAGAGCCGTGAGCAAAGCGCAAGGGCGTATCGTTTCACCGCTGGACGCTGAGGAACGAGTTCAGTTGTCAGCGCTGCTGGCAAAACTGGTGTCTGGCCACGAAGATTTGGCCAGTTAAATCGTTGCTCAGTCTGACTTGGCCAGCAGGTTGAAATGCTCAACCGTTGGGGGCACTGCAAAAAACGACCCCACAATGGTGCGCCATTGGGCAAACGCAGGGGACTGGCGAAAGTCAACCGTGTGGTTTTCAAGGGTTTCCCAAAAGATTTGAAGGATGTAGCGCTCCGGGTTTTCAATGCCTTTGTTGACCTTGTAACCCTGAAAGCCTTTGGCATTTGAGATCACTTCATTGACGCCGCGCTGGATGGCTTCGTCAAAGGCGGCTTGCTGGCCGGGGTGGATGCGGATATCGGCAAGTTCGAGAATCATGATTGGCTCCTGTCTAATATTGGGTGACGGGTAGTTTGACAGTCAAGCCATCAAGTTCAGCTGTCAACGTGATCTGGCAGCTCAGGCGGCTGTTGGGCTGGCGTGGGGCGGCTGTGAATGCCAGCATGGCCACCTCTTCAGAGTCTGGCCTGCCCAGTTGCGAGGCAAAGGGCTCATCAACAAACACATGGCAAGTGGCGCAGGTCATCAAGCCGCCACAGTCGGCAGCAATGCCATCGACGTTGGACGCAGTCGCGGCCTCCATCAGGGTTTTGCCAATTTTGGCATTGATGGAAGTTGTGACGCTATTGTGAGCAATGAGATGGACTGAAATCGTTTTGTTCATTTGGTTCTTGTTATATCCGGCTGAAATATTCACGCCTTTGCCATTCATCTTTGTCTTCGGAAATTTCGTATCTGGCCACTTCAGACGCCTTGATGCGAGTGAAATAGCGAATGAAGTCGGTGCCAAATTCTGCGCAAAAGGCGAAGTCGTTGTTTAACATTTCTAGTGCCTTGCCCAAACTGCCAGGCAATGGGGACTCTGCTATGGCGTAGGGCGCAACAGTCGCAAGCGGGGGGTGCATCCGGTTTTGCAACCCGTCCAGACCTGCATGAATCTGCGATGCCATATACAGGTAGGGGTTGGCGGCGGGCTCGCCAATGCGGTTTTCGATTCGTGTGGCTGCATCGTTGGAACCGCCTATCACCCGCAGCATCGCACCCCGGTTGTCTCGCCCCCAAACGGCAGATTGCGGGGCCAGCGACTGGGGCCGAAACCGGTCGTAGCCATTCACGGTAGACGTACAAAATGGGCTGGCGGCGTGTGCATGCGCCAAAAGACCGGCCAAATAATACTGCCCCACCTCAGACAAGGTGTAGCCCGCATGTTGCGGGGTGCAACCTGCGTCGGGCGCGTCACGCATAAAGGCATTGGCACCCGTCTTTAAATCAGTTAGTGACTGGTGCAAATGCCAGCCACTGGACATGATGCCGGGAAACGGCGGTCTGCACATGAAAGTGGCGTGGTAGCCCGCGCGCCTGAGCGCCTGCTTGACTGCGCTGCGAAACAGCACCATGTTGTCTGCTGCCTTCAGGGCATCTGTGGCTTCAAAAACCGCTTCAACCTGGCTCGGGCCAAGCTCAATTTCCAGCGACAGCAGCGGCAGACCCAGCGCTTGAGCGGTGCGCTGCACGATGCGCAGCGGCTCATCGGCCATGTCGGCCCATTGTTCCGACAGCATGTGAAACCCGGGGTGGATCAGCGCAACATCAGGCGCTGGGCCTGGCCAAGAGGCCTGCAAGGGATCTAGCTGATTGTTGGCCGCATCGCCCCTGATTTTGTAAATATGAAATTCGACCTCCAGCCCGCAAGTCATGCCATAGCCTGCCTTGGACAGCCGCGCCAGTGCGTTTTGCAAAACTCGGCGTGTGTCGAATGCCACTGGCGTGCCAGCGCCATTGCTGTTCATATGCCAAGCCTGGCATTGCACCCAGCCGGTTTTGCTGGCCCAGTGCAGTTGCTGGTAACTGGCGGGGTCAGCCAGCAGCATCACGTTGCCTGCAAATTCAAAGCCAGGCACATCCATCGCCCCATCGGCGTCAAACACTTTATAGGCTGTGCGGTCAGAACTGTCTTTGAGCAGAAGGGTGCTGACCATACCCACGCCGGTCATCATGGCCTGGATGGCGGCTGAGGCCACCAGCGTTTTGCCGCGCAGCATGCCATGCATATCGCACCAGGCAAAGCGAACCAGTTCAACGCCGCTGGCAGCTATTAATCTGGCGGTGCGTTCTAACGCAGACTGGCGCGCCGCATCGTGTATGCAGCATTGCTCGGCAAAGCGGGTCATGGCCAGGGCGCTTGCTTGCGCTTGGAGTCGGCGGCGGCTTGCCACCAGGCTTGCCAATCATGGGCAGGCGCAATGCCGTCCACGGTGTCTGGCCCGGTCATGCTGGCAGCCTGTGCCGCATCAGCAATGCCGTGTGCGAGACCACCGTTTTGTACAGTGTCAATCGCTTTGATCAATACCCGCCGATTGGCCATGATGACTTTGTCAGTTGTGCCCAGGTGTTCTCTCGTGCGGTCGGCAATCGGCCCCATGCTTTCAACTGCCCACTGGTCATGCACATTGATGTCTTCCTCACCCATGCCAAGGTAGGTGGTGCTCATTTGTTCATCGGCGTTAAAGCCCCAGTTGTTGTGGCGACCCGCTTTGGGAATGTAGTCGGGCAGGGTGATGAATTGCTGGCGTTGGGCGCGCATGGCTTCTTTGTCCAAAGGCCCTGCAAAGCTGGTGAAAAAGCTGTACCAATAAGTGTGTGTGTCGTCCACGGGGACGTGCATTTGCGTGATTGTCATGGTCTCCGACAACGGGATCACAAACGTCGCCGGAAAGATGGCTTGTGTGACGCGCACATGCATGAGGCTTTCAGTCATGTGCCGCAGCGCGGTGAGCTGCATGCCCCAGGGCTTGTCAATGAAGCTGATCTCGGGCTGCGCAAACTCGCGCATGATGCGGGTCATGGGCCACTGCTCTCCATCGGCTGTGCCTGCTGCAGCACTGCGAAACTGTTTGCCCGCTGCATTGATGCCAATGCCAACGAGTGCTTCGTCTTGTAAAAAACGGTGCAAATACGAAGGGTGAGCCGGGTCAATGCCGACTTCAAAGGCTTGTAGCCAGTTGGCGTTCCAAAGCCCTTTGAAGGCAAAACTGTGGCTGATGGGGGCTTTGAAACAATCAAATTCAGGGAAGGGCGGTGGCGTTGAATCCGGCTCACCCAACCACGCAAACAACACACCACTTTTCTCAATCACCGGGTAACTGCGTTGCTTGATGCGTTCGCACAATTTGCTGCCAGTGGGCTCGGCCGGTGTTTCCAGACATCGGCCATCGGGCGCAAACTTCCAGCCATGAAAAGGGCAGCGCAAACCGCCCCCCTGTGTGCCCGCTTCAAGCCTGCCGAATGACAAGTCAGCGCCCCGGTGCGCGCAGTCGCGGTCCAGCAACCCCCAACTGCCCAAAGCATCTTTGAACAGCACCAGGTCTTGCCCAAGGAGTTTGACGGCCTTCACAGGTCGCTGCGCCATGCGTGGGTCTAGCAACGGGTTGAACTCATCAACCAAAGCCGCCGGCTGCCAATACTGGCGCAGCAACTGGCCACAGGGCGTGCCGGGTGTGATGCGGGTCAGGCGTTCGTTTTGTTCAGCGTTCATGGCTACGAATGATAATCCTGCTCACATTGTTCAATTCATGGAGCTCTCATGGAATCCAGGCCGCCCCTTCCGCCTTTTACTTTTGAAACTGCCGTGCAAAAAGTACGTGCCGCAGAAGACGGCTGGAACAACCGCGACCCGCAAAAAGTGGCGATGGCCTCACCGCAGGCAGCCAGTGGCGCAACCGGGCCGAGTTCGTCACGGGGCGCGACGAGATCGTGGGCCTCTTGACCCGCAAATGGAACCGCGAGCTGGACTACCGCCTGATCAAGGAGATCTGGGCTTTCAGCAGCCACCGGATTGCGGTACGTTTTGCCTACGAGTGGCATGACGACGCGGGCAACTGGTTTCGCTCGTACGGCAATGAGAACTGGGAGTTTGACGACAACGGCCTGATGGCAGTGCGACACGCCAGTATCAATGACCTGCCCATCAAAGCCGAAGACCGAAAATACTTCTGGCCGCTGGGCCGCCGCCCTGACGACCACCCGGGCCTGAGCGATTTGGGGCTGTAACGAAATGGATGACGTGATGGAAATCAAAGAACCCCGCCTGTGGGTCGCCGACGGCTGGACCGCCAAGGTCCTTAAAAACGAGGACGACGACGGTTGGGCCGTTGCCATGACCAAGGACGGCGAGCCCGAGCCCGCGCTGATTGGCCCGTGGACGATGGGCCGCGACAAAAAGAACCCCAAGCCGCTGGACATCAATGCGTTTCACACGCTGGTCAAGACCGCGTCGGAGTTTGTGCGTCGTTCTGAGCAGCAACTGCATGCCGAGCTGCACCAGAGCGTGACAGTGACGGCATCATCAGGCCGGGTGACAGTAAACCTGGACATCCAGCCCGATGAAGACAATCCCTATGCCATGCTGAGCGCGTATGACGAAGGTGGCGATCAGCTGGCTGAAGTGCGAACCGCTGCTTCGTTCAAACTCAACCGCGCAAGCGCCGAACGCTGGGCCTCGAGCAACTTTGAAAAGCCCCAATGAACTTCGCCCCCGACCTGTCCACCGTCACGCACGGCATTCAACTGGCGGTAGCGCCGGTTTTTTTACTCACCGCAGTGTCGGGCATCATTGCGGCGGTGGCGGGTCGCCTGGGCCGCATCATTGACCGGGCGCGGTTTCTTGAAAACCGTCTTGAGTCAGGCAACGTTGACGAGGCGCGCAGCCAGCGCATGTATGGTGAACTCAGGCAACTGCGCTTTCGGGGCTGGCTGGTCAATGGCTGCATTGCCTTGCTGACACTGTGCGCCATGCTGATTGGGCTGACCATTATCTTGCTGTTTTTGGGCGAGACCAGCGAATTGCCCATTTTGAAAATCGCCACGATCAGCTTTTTGACGGGCGTGGGCTGCTTTTTGGCCGCGCTGGTTTGCTTTCTGGCCGAAACCCTGCAAGCCACCAAGCTGCTGAAGTTTGGCGAACCACCTGCACAAGCCAAAGAAGAAAAATAACGCTATTTTTTTAATAGCTGCTTGCGCCCGTATCTATTGGTCAAAAGGCCAATTTGATACTTGAAAATGAGCTTTTTAAGGTAAAATAAGCTCTACTGATATCACGTTGGCATTTTTTGCCGCTTCACTTGAAAGAACCCCCCATGCTATTAGATGCCGATGACTCGCAACTCGTTTTGGTGGACTACCAGGCTCGCTTGATGCCCGCCATTTTTGAAAGCGAAAGGGTCATGGCCAATGCAGTCCGGCTGGCGCGCATGGCGCAGTTACTGCAAGTACCTGTCTGGGGTACTGAGCAAATGCCTGAAAAACTGGGCTTGACTGTTTCGGCAGTTGCGGCCGCGATTGAGGCGGCTGGCGGCAAAACCCTTGCCAAAGCACATTTCAGCGCTGTCGCTGACGGCTTGGGCGAGTGGCTGCGCCCGCCTGTGCGCAAGCCGTCTGTGGGCGGCAATGCCCGCAGCCTGCCCAAACATCTGCAAAAACCTGCGCCTGAGCCAGAGGAGGGCAGAGCCACCATCGTCATGGCAGGCTGCGAAGCCCATGTTTGCCTGATGCAAACTGCGCTGGACTTGCTGGAAGAAGAGTTTGACGTGTGGGTGGTGACCGACGCCTGCAGTTCACGCAGTGAGCGTAACCGCGACGCGGCCTTTGACCGCCTGGCAGGCAATGGTGCAGAACTGGTGACCACCGAGATGGTGGCTTTTGAATGGCTGAGAACCGCCGAGCACCCTGACTTTAAAGATGTGCTCGGGTTGATCAAATAGCTATTTATCGAGGTGCCAATCGAATCGCGCCATCCAGGCGAATCACTTCGCCGTTGAGCATGTCGTTCTCAAAGATGTGTTTGGCCAGTTTCGCGTAGTCTTCTGGCGTGCCCAGGCGGCTGGGGAACGGCACCGCTGCGGCCAGCGCGTCTTGTACTTCTTTGGGCATGCCAAACATCATCGGCGTACCAAAAATACCCGGTGCAATCGTCATATTGCGAATGCCATTACGTGCCAAATCACGGGCGATTGGCAATGTCATGCCGACGATGCCGCCTTTGGACGCACTGTAGGCAGCCTGGCCGATTTGGCCGTCATACGCGGCAACCGATGCGGTGGAAATCATCACGCCGCGCTCGCCTGTTGCCTCTGGCTCGTTTTTGCACATCGCGTCGGCTGCCAGGCGGATCATGTTGAAGCTGCCAATCAGGTTGACCGTGATGGTTTTGTTGAAAACGGACAGACTGTGCGCGCCGTTTTTACCAACCGTTTTTTCACCCGTCGCAATACCGGCGCAATTGACCAACCCCATCAGCTTGCCCATGCCAGTAGCCATGGCCACCACGGCCTGACCGTCGGCCTCATTGCTGACGTCGCATTTCACAAAGGCGCCGCCGATTTCTTTCGCAACCGTTTCGCCTTTTTCAGTCTGCATGTCCGCAATCACCACTTTGCCGCCATGAGCCGCCAGCATGCGCGCTGTGCCTTCACCCAAACCCGATGCGCCACCGGTAACGATAAAAACCTTGCCTGCGATGTCCATGATGTTGTCCTGTTGATTTGTGATTGACGCTTACCTTTACGTAAAGGTAAACGTAACCCCAAATTATGGCGCAATCAAAACCGATTACCTGTAGCCGACACGATCCAGCATCTGTTGTACCTTGGTCTGGTTGCCGCCCACCGCCGTCAGTGGAATCGTCTCGCTCTTGAAAGCGCCACCGCTCATGGCAGCCAGCGCCGGATTGCCGAGCCTGACGCTGGCGACCACCGGGTACTCGTTGTTGCCGTTGGCAAAGTAATCTTGTGCAGCGGGGCTGGCCAGGTATTCCATGAACTTCACCGCGTTGGCGGTGTTTTTGGCATTTTTGGCAACTGCTGCACCCGCGATGTTGACGTGCGTGCCCCAGCTGTCCTGATTCGGGAAGACCACCGCGATTTTGTCCATCACGGCTTTGTCCTCGGCCTTGTCTGATCGCATCAGTCGGGCGATGTAGTAGGTGTTGGTCAGTGCAACACCGCATTCGCCGCTGGCCACGGCTTTTATCTGATCCGTATCACCGCCCTTGGGTGCACGCGCCATGTTGGCCACCAGACCTTTGAGCCAGGTTTCAGTCCTGGCTTCGCCCAGGTGTTCCGTCACAGCGCCAAACAGCGACAGGTTGTACGGGTGTGAGCCTGAACGGGTGCACAGCAGCCCCTTATTTTTCGCATCGGCCAACTCTTCATAGGTATCAACATCGGTTTTTTTCACACGCGCTTTGTCGTAAACCACCACACGGGCACGGGTTGAAAAACCAAACCAGGTTGTGCCGTCAGCACTGGCCCTGGCCCGCAGCGAGGCGGGTACGGCGGCTTCTAACGCAGCTGACTTGATGGGCAAGAACAAACCGTCACTGTCACCTTTGACCAGTCGTGCTGCATCGACCAGCAAAATGACATCGGCAGGGGACGCTGAGCCTTCGGCTTTGAGCCGAGCCAAAATACCGGCATCGTCAGCATCTACCCGATTCACTTTGATACCCGTGATTTTGGTGAAGTTGTCGTAAAGCGCCTCATCTGTCTGGTAGTGACGGGCAGAATAAAGGTTGACCTGGTTTTGTGCGCTTGCCGCGCTCATGCCTGTGACAGCAGCCAATGCCACCGAAGCCAGTAAAAAAGGGACTTTTTTGAACATGTTGAATAACGCCTTTAAGTATCAGAAGTTGGCCATCTTAATACAAACGCGAATAGTTCTCATTTGTTTTGCGGTAATTTTTCTTTTTATTTTCAGCGGTTGCGCTAACAGGCCTGCTCCGCCACCGGTCAGTGCTGCACCTGTACCTCAAAAAGCTCTGAAAATCGGCCTGGCTCTGGGTGGTGGTGCGGCACGCGGTTTTGCCCATGTGGGCGTGATCGCTGTGCTCGAAGAAGCCGGACTCAAGCCTCAACTGGTGGTGGGTACATCGGCCGGTAGCCTGGTCGCAGCCCTGTATGCCAGCGGTAAAACCAGCGCGCAATTGCAGCAAACCGCCTTGAACATGGAAGAAGTCGCCATCACCGACTGGATGCTGCCCATCGTCGGGCGCGGAATGTTCCGGGGCGACGCGCTGGCGCGCTATGTCAATGAACTGGTGGCCGGGCGACTGCTGGAAAACATGGTGATTCCACTCGGGGTTGTGGCAACTGATCTGGGCACCGGCAACGCGGTACTGTTTCAAAGGGGCGATACCGGCACAGCGGTGCGGGCGTCCAGCGCTGTGCCCGCCGTTTTTGTGCCCGTCAAGATCAATGGCCGCGACTATGTGGATGGCGGCCTGGTGTCCCCGGTGCCGGTTCGCTTTGCCCGGCAAATGGGCGCAGATGTGGTGATTGCGGTGGATATATCGAACCCGCCCGAGGCCAACACCGCCGACGGCACGCTGCAAATCCTGCTACAAACCTTTGCCATTATGGGCAAAAGCATCAACCAGTACGAAATGGCGGGTGCAGATGTGGTGGTCAGGCCGTCACTGGTGGGCCTGAAAAGCGCCGACTTCACGTCGCGCCAGCGCGCCATCGACGCTGGCCGGGCCGCCATGCTGGCGGCACTGCCTGCGCTGAAAGCCAAATTGGCTGGCGAGGCTGCGTTGGCGCGATAAAAAAGACCGCGTGCAGACTCACAATGCGATACTTCCCAGCGTGAAAAAGCACATCTATATTTACTCTCCGTCCAGTGCCGTGCGTGACAAGGCCAGTTTTAAACGTGGCATCAAACGCCTGAGGGCCCTGGGTCATGAGGTTGAGGTTGACGAAGCCGCCTTGGCCAAATACCAGCGCTTTGCAGGCGACGACGAAACGCGACTGGCGGCTATTGGCCGGGCGGCTGCCAGTGGTGCTGACGTAGCGCTGATCACCCGGGGTGGCTATGGCCTGACGCGCATTTTGCCCGCCATCAACTACAAAACGCTGGCCAAATCAATTGAAAAGGGCACAAAGTTTGTCGGTATCAGCGACTTCACCGCGCTGCAAATGGCGTTGCTGGCCAAAACCGGGGCCGTGACCTGGGCGGGCCCGGCGTTGGGCGAGGACTTTGGCACTGAAAGCACGCCTGACGACATAATGGAGGCTTGTTTTGACGATTTGATATACGGGCAGGGTGAGGGCGCAGGCTGGCAACTGCCCAAAACAAAACCTGGTGACACAAAAAGCGCTATTGATTCAGGAGCTTCTTACGCCCGTATTCATTCGGCTACAGGCCAATTTAATATGAAAAACGCGACACTTTGGGGCGGTAATCTGGCAGTATTGGCCTCTTTGGTCGGTACACCCTACCTGCCGGCCATCAAAGGCGGCATTTTGTTCATTGAAGACGTGGGCGAGCACCCGTACCGGGTCGAGCGCATCCTCACGCACCTGCTGCATGCGGGCGTGCTGGCCAACCAAAAGGCGATTGTGTTTGGCCAGTTCAGCAACTACTCCCTTGTGCCAGGTTACGACAGCGGGTTCAATTTAAAAGGGGTTGCGGCTCGGTTGCAAAGCCAGGTCAAAGCGCGGGTGCTGATGGGGCTGCCGTTTGGTCATGTACCGACCAAGGTGCTGCTGCCCGTGGGCGCCAAAGTCACGCTGGCGGTCGAGGGCGGGGAGGCGCTGATAGTCTGGGGCGACCAGGCTTGATGCTGCCTGACTAAAGACTACCGAATTTTGAAACCGATCCTGCCAGTCAGGCTCTTGGGTAGCAAGCCATTAAAGCGGCCACTGATGTTGGCGATTTTCTCGCGAGCAACCGTTTCACCATAGGTGTTGGCCAAAATCGCCATCACGTCTGAGCGGGCGTACCACAAACCTTGAACATCAGTGGCGTAGCGCACACGGCGCGCGACAGCCGGGAATTTTCTTTCACCGTAGTCACCGAGTTCATGTAGCATCATTTCGCGGATGATTTCGGTGCGTGCATTCAACGCTTGTGGTGTCGGCTCACTGCGCCCCAGCAGCGCCATGCAACTGCTTCGCAGATGCGGTACAAAAGACGGCAGATTGAAGGTTGGCAGCAGGGAACGCATAAGTTTCAGGCAGGTGTTAGCCAATAATTGGATATGAATCAAAACTAATATCTCTTTGACAATGAGACGAAGCCTGCATATTTGCAAGCGGGTTTACTAGAAATTTTTAACGATAAACAACATATAAATCAAGTGCTTAGTAACCAAATGTCAAGCGGATTCGAGCTCTGGATGGGAGTGTCTGAATTTCTGTGTGTGAAGCGGATTGGATGTTAGCTGAGGTTTGAAGGTTTTTGGATTTTTTCTTTTCAAAGAGGCCCCTGCCAGGCCGCCGGAG
>JBILXX010000134.1:0-6257 GCA_044378095.1 Polaromonas sp. | reverse complement strand
CTGAAAAGGCTTCAAATCAGAGCCAGAAAGCTCTGAAATTCGGTGACAACGCACTTCGTGTTTCATCGGGTGAACTTTTATCTTTCAACTCTCGCTGTGGCGGGGGTTGTGCAGACCTTCCCTAGATACTCCAAGCTCTGCAAACACAGGAGTTCCAAATTGCGAAAAATGAGCCATGCCCTTGCCTTTATCGGCATCATTATTCTTGTGGGTTGCGCGGGCGGTACGTCCAACCCGGTTTTTAACACGGCAGCGCAAAAAGCGTATATCTACTCGTCGTCTGAAAACACCAACCGTTCTGCTCCTGGGTACGGCGCAACGGGTGAAGTCCGGTATTGCGGTGCAGGCATGCCGCCACTGGTTCAGGAGCGCAAAAAAAATGCGCTTGCCGCTGCCGCACAAGCATGTGGCGGTGAAAACAACTACGCCATCATCGGCGAGTCGCAAACCGACGACGCACCCGCAACCCTGATGGGCGTTGCCGTTCAATGCACGGGTTTTGCCGGGCGCATCGTGTATTTCAAGTGCAAGGGCGCGCAACCCCGGCCTACTGGTCTGACCAAGTAACCTTAAATTTGAAAAGTCACTCCCATGAAATTTTTTTTGAGTCTCATGCTGCTGGCCATGTTGAGCGGTTGCGCCGTGATGACCGTCAGTGAAGATCAGCTACAACGCGGCTCGGCGGATGCTGTCAGTTTTAAAACAACAGGCCGCCCGACTTATGACAAGGTCTGGAGCTCGGCCATGACGGCCATGAGTACTGGCATGACGATTGTGGAAAGCCACAAACCATCGGGCACCATCAAGTCCCGCGTGGGTGCAGCACCCGCTGGCAAAGTCGTCGCTTTTTTCATCACGCCCACAACACCCAACGCGCCTGAATACACGATTGAGCTGGTCAGCAAAAAGCCGCAGGGCTTTGGCCAGCCAGAGCGCCGCAACTGGGAGCCATCGGTTGTTGAGGACTTCAAAGCAGCCCTGGGCTCGCGCTAAACGAGATCCAGAGAAAAAGGTCACATAAATAAATGCGCAAATTTGCTACTTTGGCGCTTGCCTTGCTTCTGACGAACAGCAGCATCGCCACGGATCAGACCAAGGAAGACACGGTGGCCTGGTTAATGAAGCAGGCCACTCAAAATCCATACGGTCTTCAACACGCTGTAGAAGACGGGGTGTTAGAGAGTCACCTCACCTTGCCAGGCGGTATCGGGCGTGCGGCAGACCCGATATCCAAAGCCATCCCACTTGGAAAAATTACCGCCATTGTTCTTACCCAGACTGACAAATATGTTTCCTTTAGCCTGATGTGCAACACCCCTTGCGCGTATCTGCTGGAAAGCCCCGAACTCAAACGAGACAAGTTTCTTTTTGAAATTTATGGCAAGTTTGACAGCGCTTATGCCATGCGATTGCAAAATGCGCTGCTGCACCTAGTGAAACTGTATGGCGGCAATGCCAAAGCCATGAACGCACCCAGGCAAAAAGAGCCGTTTTAGTAATTGCCAGCGTTATCAGAGCAGCGGCGGAAGCTCTCGCGCCAAAAAATTCATCACAGCGCGAATGCGGCGACTGGTGCGTATCTCGCGGTGTACCACCAACCATACTGGCACTGTCGGCAGTGGCATGCCTGGAAGCACCGGAACAATCTCTGGGTCGTCACGCAGCAAAAATGCCGCTACAAAACCAATGCCCAGCCCAGCGCGCACCGCTGCCCAATAAGCCATCAGGTCGTCAGTGCGCAAGGCAAACTGTTCGGCATCTACCGGGTGTCCCATGGCCACAAAACCACGGTTGATGTCCTGCACCCGGTCGTTCCCAATCAGCTCATGCTGCAGCAGTTCCGCTGGCAATTGCGGTACACCGTTGCGAACAAGATAGTGACGGTGAGCACAGGCGGCGACCTTGACCTGGCCGATGCGTTTTGCCACCAGCGATGATTGCGTCGGCCGCAACATGCGAATGGCAATGTCTGCCTCGCGGCGCAGCAGGTCACTTATTGCATTGCTGACGACCAGCTCTATCTGGATGCCAGGCTGCTCGCTGCGCAACTTGAGCAGCAGCTTTGGCAGCAGGCTGCAGGCCATCGGTTGACTGGCTGAAATTCGCACAGTACCTGACAGGCTGGTCTGCGACTGGTGTGCACCGCGCATTAAGGTTTGGGCCCCGGCTTCCATGGCCCGGGCTGCTTCAGCCAACCGCAGGGCTGCTGGCGTTGCAATCAGGCCGCGACCGGTACGCTCAAAAAGCGGCGTGCCAAGCTGTGTCTCCAGCAGCGTGATATGCCTGCCCACCGTCGGCTGGCTAATGCCAAGCGCCCGCGCTGCACTCAGCAGACTGCCATGCTGTTTAGCCGCCAGGAACGAAGGGATCAGTTGCCAACTGAAGTCAGACATATACAAATTTGCATAACAAAGTTGCGAATTTGTGGATTGTGCCAGTCACACGGTGTGCCCACAATCACCGCATGTCTGAAAATATGCTTCCTCCCGCTTTTCCCAATAGCGGCCTGCACACCATCCTTGGCGCTGGCGGCGTGATTGGCCGAGAGCTGTCGATCCAGCTGGCCAGGCAAGGTCGACGTATCCGTCAGGTGGGGCGTCACCCCATCGTGGTGCAGCCCGGTGATGAACTGATAAGGGCTGATCTGACGAATGCCGAGGCGACTTTCGCTGCCGTGTCCGGTAGCGAGGTGGCGTATCTGGTCGCGGGGCTGACCTACAGCACCTCTGTGTGGCAAGCGCGGTGGCCGCTGGTCATGCGCAACGTGATAGATGCTTGCAGCAGATACAAGACACGCCTGGTTTTCCTCGATAACGTCTACGCCTATGGCCAGGTCGATGGCGTCATGACTGAAGACACGCCGTTCAACCCGTGTAGCAAAAAGGGTGAGGTACGTGCCGCCATCGCTGCCACCTTGCGGGAGGCAATGCACAGCGGCGAAGTGCAGGCGTTGATTGCGCGCTCTGCCGATTTTTACGGACCAGGCGCTGATTTGAGCCTGCTGGCAGCCATTCTTTTTTCACGTCTGCGCGCAGGCAAATCACCGCAATGGGTGGGCAAACCTGACGCCGTTCACACCTTTACCTTCACCCCTGATATCGGACGGGCTTTGGTGGCTCTCGGCGCAAACCCGACTGCTTTTGGCCAAACCTGGCATGTGCCCACAGCCCGCGACCTGGGCCAGGCGATGGGCCATGAAGCCGTGACGGGCAGGGCGCTGACACATCTGGCCTGCAAGATTGCCCATCAACCAGCTCGCCTGCAGGTTGCACCGCGCTGGCTTTTCAGGGCCATGGGCTGGTTTGCGCCTGTGCTACGCGAAAACAACGAGATGATGTACCAGCTGGAGCACCCCTATCGCTTTGATAGCAGCAAGGCAGAACAAGCGTTTGCCTGGCAGGCAACGCCCTATTCCGAAGGGCTTGCGCAAACGTGGCATTCATCGTCCGGTATCGATTGAGATTGCCCGACTTGCGTAGGGTGGTCATCGGTCTCGGTGTTGGCTACGCTATCTGGTTTTAGGATGAGTAAAAGCATGAAGACAAACTGGCGGCGGCGGGGTATCTGGGTGGTCTTGGTGGTGGCTGTTGGCGTCGCATTGGCCGCTAGCTACGCGCCAGACCGCAGCGCAGAATCGCTCAAGCCGCGCTGGGCGCCGCCTGGCTCAGCCTCACAATTTTTAGACGTGCGCGGCATGCAAGTCCATGTGCGGGACGAAGGACCACGCACCGACGTTGAGCCGATTGTTTTGCTGCACGGCATTGGCGACAGCCTGCACACCTGGGACGGCTGGGTGCGCGAGTTGACAAAAACGCGCCGCGTTATCCGGTTTGATTACCCAGGCCATGGCTTGACCGGCCCTTATCAAGGCGAATGGCTGGCTGAGGGCGAGCGCTACGAGATGGTCAAAGACGCCAAGTTTGTGGTGGCCACACTTGATGCGCTGGGCGTGACCCAACCCATCGTGCTGGGCGGCAATTCACTGGGCGCGCAAATTTCGTGGGAAACCGCAGACTATTTGCAGGCAACCCAACCCAAGCGCGTGGCACGGCTGATTTTGGTGGACTCGACCGGCTATCCGTTTGAGTCGACATCAATTCCCATGGCCTTTACCCTTGGCCGCATTGAAGCGCTGTCGCCGCTGCTTGAAAACACGCTGCCTCGCTTGATGGTTGCGTCCAGCCTGCGCGACACCTATGGCGACAAGAGCAAAGTCACGCCAGCACTGGTTGACCGCTACCAGGAATTGACGCTTCGCGAAGGTAACCGACGCGCATTCGGGCTGCGCATGCGAGTTGATCTGGCTGCATCACCCGAGCGGATCAAAAATATCAAGCAGCCCACTTTGCTGCTGTGGGGCGGGCAAGACCGGTTGATTCCACCCACACACGCCCAGCGCTTTGCCAAAGACATTGCAGGCTCAAAGCTTGTGATGTTTGACACGCTGGGCCATCTGCCGCATGAAGAAGACCCGGCGCAAACCGTGGCGGCTGTGCAGGCGTTTCTAGGATCAAAATAAGGATTTTACCCAATAAATACGCGCGCAAGGCGCTCCTGAATTTATAGTGCCGCACGCTGGCTCGTGTGAGCCCGTGGCCATATTTTCATCTGGCGCTGCATACGAGGCATTTCGTCGCATTCTGGTTGATGAACAAGATGCTGATCTCTACGATCCGCATGACACAGTCAATTTGCAACGAACCCGTGAAAAAGGAAATGCCACGTCATGACCAATCTCATCATCATGCTCACCTTAATGATGACCCCCTACCTTGTGCTGCGCAGCGCTTCAGCGGTGATGCGCGGTGATTTTGACCTGCAGAGTGCCGGGGCGGTGGGTCTTGGACTGCTGTTCATTTTTACCGGTGTGGGGCACTTTATTCAAACCCAGGCCATGACGCAGATGCTGCCGGGCTGGCTACCTTGGCGCACGCTTCTGGTGTATGCCACTGGCGTTCTGGAGTTTGCGATTGCGCTCGGGTTCTTTGTCAGGAAGTCCCGCAAGTTTGCCGGATGGGCAGCTATTGCGGCGCTCGTTGTGTTTTTTCCAGCCAATGTGTACGCCGCGCTTAACCACGTGCCGATGGGCGGCCACGCATGGGGGTCGGTGTACCTGCTGGTTCGCGCGCCGCTTCAGTTAATCATCGTCTGGTGGGTGTACTGGTTCACGATTCGGGCCGACCGCCATCGGTCAGTCTGACGCGCGTACGCCCCGTATCGCGTCAGCAACATCCCGTGCCGCTTCAATTTGCGGCCAGTGGCCAATGGCGTCGAGTTTGATGACCTGCGCGTCCGCCTTGAGTCGCTTGAAGGCTTGCGCCATGTGCCAGCCGGAATTGGGATCAGCCGCCCCATTGATCAGCCGCATCGGCGTGGCGGCGCTCAGGGTTGCATTGACCAGGCGGTCACGCTGCGCAAGCCTGTCCTGCCAAAACCTGCCGACCCGGTGGTTCATCAAACGCCCGCCGCCATGTTCATACAAGGCCCAAAAATCGGCCAGTAGCACGGTGCTCGGCTGCGTGTGCGCGCCAAAGAGCTGGCGGAGCGTTTTCTCAAAAGTTACCTGGCCGATTTTTGGGCCGATCCAGTCACCGCAGGCTGAGGCCAGCAGGCGTTGAATCCACCTTGGTCGGTACGCCTCCGGGCAGAGCCCACCATTGAGAAATGTGATGTCGGTCACGTTGGGCCCGGTGGAACCTTCCTGGCTGACAGCGAGCATTTCCTGCACCACACTGACACCCAGGTCATGGGCAACAACGCGTGTCTGGTCAATCTGCAGATGTTCCAGCAATGCCAGATGCATCTGCGCGTGCTGTGCAATCGTGTAGTCAAAGTCTGCTGGCTTGTCTGAAAATCCCATGCCAAGCATGTCGGGCGCGATCAAAGTGAAGTCATTGCACAGATCGTCCCAAACCGCATGCCAGTCGTAGGAGCTGACCGGGTAGCCATGGATCAGCAGCAGGCACGGGCCTTGGCCATCCAGTCGATAAAAGATGCGCCGCCCCTGCCAATCGAAAAACTGGCCCGCCTGCCGCCACTGCGTCAGTCGGGGACTCATGCGAGCAGTTGCCTGAAGATCACAGCGCAGCAGGCCAGTTGCATCAGCATACTGAGGACATGGGCGATTTGTCGGGCTAGTGTAGTGTTGCATATGTATTGAACTTTTATATGAACATCCACTCCAAAGCTGATTACTTCAGTTTAGAGGGATAGCAAAATGAACAATCGCAGGGTAGTAGTCGAATTTGGCCAAGATG